>CADCPD010000017.1 GCA_902803265.1 uncultured bacterium
AATTTCGTTTCAAAAGTTGTAGCTTAATCAACGGAGAAACTAAAAAAGATTTTTTATCATAGGATAAAGGATTGGGAAATAGGTAAATAATATATTTAAAAACGAGGAAAAACAAAGTATGAGGCTTATCGAGCCTCTTTTTTTTGTTTAAATTAAAAATTTATTTAAAAATTCAAATCAACAATTTCAGATAAAGTTAAATCAAGAGCTTTTTCTAATTTGTATATTATTTTAAGATTTGGAGATGCTTTACCATGTTTTATGTCACTGATTGTATTTCTAGGCAAGTTTGTGAGTTCTGCGAGTTGTTCTTGAGAAATTCTTTCTATTCTTATTTTTGTCAAAAATTTTTTAATATTAAAAATCCGCACATTATACCACGCATGTGGTATATAGTGTGAAAATTCAGTATATAAAGGGTGTATGTTTTATGTTTATACTGTTAGAATTTATTTGACTAAAAGGTAAGAAAAATATGAATGAAGAAGAATTAAAATTAATAGAATTTGAAATTTATAATATGTATAATGCAGTTAAGGTATTAAAAAAAGCTGTATCTTTTGATGAAAGTGAAAATGGTCGTAATACAGAGTATTTATTCTTGATTGATACTATAGAAAATAGTCTTAAAAAAATTTCTTCACACTTTTAATTTGTTTTTGGTAGAATTTATTTGTAGAGTGGAAAAGGAAATTAAATATGCAATTAAGAATGAAAACAAATAACTGTGGCGAGCTTAATTTATCAAACCTTGACCAAGAAGTTACTTTATCAGGCTGGGTTGATTGTGTTCGTGATTTAGGCGGTATGATTTTTATTGAATTGAGAGACAGAACAGGATTTTTCCAATTAGTTTCTGACCCTCAAAAAAATCCTGAAGTTCATAAGATTTTTGAAAAAATCAGAAGTGAATATGTAATAACAATAAAAGGTAAAGTTACAAGAAGACCTGAAGAAACTTATAATGAAAAACTTCCTACAGGACAAGTTGAAGTTTATCCTGAATCTGTTGAAATACTTTCAGAAGCAAAACCTGTTCCATTTGTATTGGATGATGATTCAGTTTCAGAAGATGTTCGTCTAAAATACCGTTATTTAGACATTCGTAGACCTGCAATGTACAGTAAATTGAAACTTCGTCATGATGTTGTTCAAGCGGTTAGAAATTATATGAACAGTAATGACTTTTTAGAAGTTGAAACACCTATTTTAATTAAAACAACACCGGAAGGTGCAAGAGATTATCTTGTTCCGTCTCGTGTTCAACCGGGTAAATGGTATGCACTTCCTCAATCACCTCAAATTTTCAAACAATTATTAATGGTTGGTGGTGTTGAAAGATATTATCAAATTGCAAAATGTTTCAGAGATGAAGACTTACGTGCCGACAGACAACCTGAATTTACACAAATTGATATTGAAATGTCATTTGTTGAACAACAAAATATTATTGAACTTGTTGAAGGTTTGATTGTTGCAGGCTTTAAAGCTGCAGGTGTAGAAGTTAAACCTCCGTTTATTCAAATGCCTTGGCAAGAAGCTATGGACAGATTTGGCTCTGATAAACCTGATACTCGTTTCGGCTTAGAATTATTTGATATTGGCGATATTATTTTACAATCAAACTTTGATATCGTTAAGAAAACTCTTGAAAATGGCGGTATTGTTCGTGGTATAAGAATTCCGGGCGGTGCTAAATATTCAAGAAAAGAAATTGATGATATTACAAAATTAGCAGTTTCATTCGGTGCAAAAGCGTTAGCAAATATCATTTACAACGAAGATGGCACGGCTAAATCTCCTGTATTGAAATTTGTAACAGAAGAACAAGCTCAACAAATTAAAGACAGAGCACAAGCTCAAGATGGAGATATAATCTTCTTCGTAGCAGACAGACCAAAAACGGTTTACGATATTATGGGAAGATTAAGACTTCATTTTGGTAAATCACTAAACTTAATTGATGAATCAAAACATGCTTTACTTTGGGTTGTAGACTTCCCAATGTTTGAATGGAGTGATGAAGAACAACGCTTTATGGCAATGCACCACCCATTCACATCACCTTGTTTGGATGATTTAGACAAATTAGACAGCGGTGATTTAGGTAATGTTAAATCGATAGCTTATGATATTGTTTACAACGGAACAGAATTAGGCGGCGGTTCAGTAAGAATCCACTCACCTGAAGTTCAAAAGAAAATATTTAAAGCTCTTGGTTTGACAGAAGAAGAAGCTCAACAAAAATTCGGATTTATGGTAAATGCTTTACAATACGGTACACCACCTCATGCAGGTTTAGCTATCGGTTTGGACAGAATGATTGCATTACTTGCAAGAACTGATTCAATCCGTGATGTAATTGCATTCCCTAAAAATTCTGCAGCAAAAGACTTGATGAGTGATGCGCCTGCAGAAGCTGATTATAAGCAAGTTAGAGAATTATATTTGAAGAGCACATACAACCCTGCTCAACATAAATAGTTTTAACTAATTTAGGGTTTTATTAAATTATGACGGGACTTTATGGTAAACAAAGTCCCGTTTTCATTTATTTTAATAATATTATTCCACATTTCTTTAGCCGCAAGGTTAAATTTTGTATTATTTAGTTGTTCTATTTCTTTGGCAGCAAAGCGGATTGCGAGCAGAGGGTGGAGCCTTGACTGTGTAAGAATAATGTTCTGAAACAGGCAAGCG
>CADCPD010000018.1 GCA_902803265.1 uncultured bacterium
AAGAGAGAATAGTAGGATAATGACAGATAAAGAATTTAAGGCAATAATAGACGAATTATGGAATACATTTTGGTCATCAGGGATAAGTAATCCTATTTCAGTTGTTGAACAGATGACATATTTAATATTCTTTAAAATGTTTGACATGCAAGAACAACAAAAAGATAGAAAAGCAAAACATTTTAAAAAAGAAAGACACGGTTTTTTTGAAGGCAGAGAAGATTTAAGATGGCACAATCTAATACAAGAAACCGATCCAAATAAATTATTAAAAACATACAGAGAAAAAGTTTTTCCGTTACTTGGAGAAATTAATGCTGCATTTAAAGATTCGGTTTGCTTAATATCAAAACCGTCATTATTAGATGTGGCAATGCATACAATTAACGATATGGATTTTTCTGATGGCAGTGATAGAAAAGGCGATATTTATGAATATATGTTATCTAAATTAGCAACATCAGGAACAAATGGACAATTTAGAACACCTCGCCATATTATAGATATGATGGTTAGATTGATTAAACCAACTCCACAAGATAAAATTTGTGATCCTGCTTGCGGAACTGGTGGATTCTTATGTGGTGCATATCACTATATACTAGAATCAAATACAAGCGACGACATGAAAGAAATTTCACCTGTTCTTGGAGATAAATTAAGTGATGCCGATAGACACAACATCGACCAGAATGTATTTTTTGGTAGAGAATTTGATCCTACTATGTACAAAATAGGACTTATGAATATGATTTTACATAACATAAGACCATATAATATAAAGCATCAAGATTCTTTGTCTAAAGATGCGCAAGAAGAAGATAAATATACACTTGTTCTGGCAAATCCTCCTTTTACAGGCAGTCTTGATGAATCTGATATCGATCCGCATTTAACAGGCATGGTAAAAACAAAGAAAACAGAACTTCTATTTATGGCAAAGTTTATAAAGATGCTTGAAATTGGAGGCAGAGCTGCAGTAATTATTCCTACAGGCGTTTTATCAACAGATTCAAAAGCACATACAACCCTGAGACAAAAACTTATTGAAGAAAACCAATTAGAAGCAGTTATATCAATGCCATCCGGAGTATTTAAACCTTATGCAGGCGTTGCAACAGCTGTTTTAGTATTTACTAAAGGTGGTCAAACACAAAAAACTTGGTTCTATGAAATGGAAAACGATGGGTTTACGCTTGATGACAAACGTACTCCAATTGAAGAAAATGACATTCCTGATATTATTGCAAAATATACAAACAAGGAAGAAAGTTCTAAATCATTTAATGTTACTTATGATGAATTAAAAGAAAAAGAATACAACTTGTTACCTTCAAGATATAAAAAGATAGAATATGTAGCACCAACTTTTGAACATACTCCGCAAGAATATGTCCAATTAATGATTGAAGCTGAGAAAAAATCCCTCGCACTTCTTGAAAAATTACAAGAAAAGTTAGGAGGGATAAATGAATAAAGAAGCTCCTAAAGGCTGGAATTTGGTAAATTTTGATTCATTTTTCACTGTATTGCCATCTAAAAAGTATCAAGTACAAAAACAAGATTATCTTGAAAAGGGATTAGTTCCTGTTGTTGATCAAGGGCAAAAGCTTATAATTGGTTATACAGATGATGAAAGTAAAAAATTTAATAAAAATAATGTGATTATTTTTGGTGACCACACTCGAATTGTTAAGTATATAGATTTTGACTTTGCTGTTGGTGCAGATGGGACACAGATTTTAGAGACTAAAGATGGCATTAATTTGAAATTTGGATATTACCAGTTATTAAATAAAAAGGTTCCTGATACTGGCTATAACAGACATTTTAAATACGTAAAAGCAGAAAAATATGTAATTCCTCCAACATTAGCAGAGCAGCAGGAAATTGTTCAAGTTTTGGATACAATGAGTGATATCATTCGACTAAGAGAGGAATGCATATCTCATGCCCAAGACCTCATCCCTGCACTCTTTCAAGAGATATTTGATAATCCACAAACGAACAAAAAGAATTGGCAAATTTGTCGTTTGAAAGATTTAGCAAAAATCGATAGACAAAATATTTCTCCAGAAGAATTAAAAACTAAACGATATACCTACATCGGACTAGAACATATAGAGAAAGAAACTGGTAGGATATTAGTTGATCCAAATGTTCAACTAGATATTGACTTAAAAAGTAATAAGTTCTTTTTTACAAGCAATCACGTTCTATATGGTAAATTACGACCTTATTTGAATAAAGTAGCATTACCAGATTTTGATGGAGTATGCAGTACTGATATATTCCCGTTATTACCATTAGAAGGGATTTCAAATAAATATTTCTTAAAAGCATTAATGAGTACATCATATTTTGTAAATATGGCAAA
>CADCPD010000019.1 GCA_902803265.1 uncultured bacterium
AAAATATTAAACTTGCATTTGTTCAGAAAATTACACGTTTTGTTCATTTTCTTACGGATTTGTTCAATAATTTCAAAAATTGTTCAGGAAAATTACGTTTTTGTTCAAAATTTTACACAGCAGATAATTTTATCATAATTCTTCCCGATTATTTCCCGACTTAGATATTATATTTTGGGATATTTTTCTATATATTGACAAATTGCATTTTGGGTTTAAAATAACAATATGCTTACATTTAGAACAATATGCAAAAATATAAAAAGAGGTTGTTGCAGTGGCTCATAACCCGAAGGTCGTTGGTTCAAATCCAGCTCCCGCAACCATTTCAAAAGAGAATTTCATATTTGAGAAATTCTCTTTTTTTATAAAAGGATAAATTATGAGCGAAAATCAAAACAAGGTTATCATATATACTGATGGTGCATGCAAATCTAATCCCGGCAGAGGCGGTTACGGTGCTATTCTTACTTTTGTTGATTCAAAAGGTCAATACCATGAAAAAGAATTAACAGAAGGATATGAACTTACAACAAACAATCGAATGGAATTAATGGCAGCAATTGTTGCTTTAGAAGCTTTAAAAAAACCGTCTGAAGTTATTTTATATTCAGACAGTAAATATTTAGTTGATGCAATAAGAAATAAGTGGCTTGAAAATTGGCAAGCAAAAAATTGGAAAACTGCTGGTAAAAGTCCTGTTAAAAATGTTGATTTATGGAAAAGATTAATAGAAGCTATGAAACCTCACAAAATAGAATATGAATGGGTAAAAGGTCATAATGGACATGAATACAACGAAAGATGTGATAAATTAGCAACAGATTCGTGTGAAAATGAAAAATTATTGACTGACGAAGGATTTAAAAATTAGTAGGAGTTTGTATGAAAAATATATGTGTTTTTTGTTCTGCAAGTAACGGATTAGATGAATCTTACTATACAGAAGCTGAAAAAATGGGTGAACTAATTGCAAAAAATGGATTTAACCTTGTTTATGGCGGTTCATCACTCGGAATAATGGGACGAATTTCAAAAGCAGCAAAAGAAAACGGTGCCAAAATAATAGGTGTTATACCTGAAAAACTTAGTGAATTATGCAAACATTCTGATAGTAATATTTACGACGAATATCATGTAACAAAAGATATGCGAGAACGTAAAGCTAAAATGGATGAACTATCAGATGGATTAATTGTACTTCCTGGAGGATTTGGAACTTTAGAAGAAGTTTCCGAAATGATTGTTCAAAAAATCTTGGGATATAATAACAAACCTATTGTATTTTTGAATACAAATCATTTTTACGATAATTTATTTGAATTCTTTGAACAAATAATATTAGAAAAATTTGCACAAACAAGAGCATCTTATTATTATTATTTAGCTCAAACCCCTGAAGAAGTTATAGGTTACTTGAAAAACTATATTCCTAATGAACTTCCAAAAACATTAGATGATATCTACGTTAAAAATTAAAAACACCATTTATTATTTTTACAAATCATATAAATTGTGTTAAAAGTAATAATAAAAAAGGATCTAATACTGTGATTGATTGGCTTAAATTTTTAATAATAATAAAAAAGAATTTTTCTGTTAAATATACTTGTGATGAACATTACAGATATATTAAGCTTTTTTGGATTAATTTAAAAATAAAAAGAAAACTCAATAAAATTGAATTATTAGAAAAAATAGAAAAGCAAAATTGTAAAATTGAAGAACTTCAAAATAAAATTAAATTTTTATGCAATCAAATTGAAGGATTAAAAATAACAAATGATATTTGTATTGATATAACAAAAGTTCCAAAAGCAAATGGCTTACTAAAAAAATTACAAGAAGCAGATACTCTGGCATTAAAAATATTTCATAAGTTTTGTGAAAAAAATAATCTTACATACTGGCTTGATGGTGGAACATTACTCGGAGCTATAAGACATAACGGATTTATTCCTTGGGATGATGATATTGATATCGCAATGCCCAGAAAAGATTATGAACATATAAGAAAAAATTTACGTAAAGAATTAGAACAACTTAATTTTGAAGTTAATGAAGGGATAAATTTTTATCATACAGTTTTGAGATTAATTTATAAAAAATCTACAATTATGATAGATTTATGGCCATTTGAAAATTATTATCAGGAAATTTTGGATAATAAATCCGATTTAGAAAATAAAATATTTAGTTGTCATAAAACATTTATTGAATCTGATGCTTTTAAAAATTTTAAACAAAGTTTATGTAATTTTCCTATAGATTATTTGTTAAAATTACAAAATGAAATTGTAAATCAGAAAAATGAACCTATTTCTAACGGATATTTTTATAGTGGATGTGAAGCTATTACTTATAATCAACCAAAAATTTACAAATATAATTGGATATATCCGTTAAAACTGCATGTATTTGAAGATGCAAAATTATTTATTCCAAATGATTATGATTCTTATTTGACACGTTTATATGGAACATATATGAAATTACCTGATTTTTCAAAATTTGAAATGAGACAACATCTTCATATTATAAATACTTTGCAAAATTATCCACTGGATGATTATTATAAAGAACTTCAAAACATTTTTGAAAACATAACAAAATAGGAAAGGAAAAAAATGAAAGTTTTATTATTAAATGGTTCACCGCATAAAAACGGATGTACATACACAGCTTTAGAAGAAATTTCAAAAACCTTACAAGAAGAAGGCATTGAATCTGAAATATTTCAACTTGGTAATGACATCATATCCGGCTGCAGAGGCTGTAACGCTTGTGCAAAACTCGGAAAATGCGTAATTGAAGATAAAGTTAATGAGTTTGTAAATAAAGCAGAAGATTTTGATGGATTTATTTTTGGTTCAGCTGTTCATTATGCAGGTGCAACAGGTTCTATAACTTCATTTTTAGATAGAGCTTTCTTTTCAGCAGCAAGAGCCGGAAAAATTGAAATCTTTTTACACAAACCCGGTGCAGCAATAGCAAGTGCTCGCAGAGCAGGTACAACAGCAACACTTGACCAATTAAGCAAATATTTTACAATAACTCAAATGCCTATAATTTCAGGCAGATACTGGAATATGGTTCATGGTCATACCCCTGATGAAGTCAGAAAAGACTTGGAAGGTATGCAAAATATGAGAATTCTTGCAAGAAATATGGCTTGGCACTTAAAATGTCAGGAAGCTGGCAAAAAAGCTGGTATACCAATGCCAAAAACAGAAGAAACAATATATACAAACTTTATAAGATAATTTGTTTTAAGAGTGGTTAAATAACTACTCTTAAAATTTTTACTATAACTATAAATTTAATAGAAAATAACAAGATATTAAAACATATTACCTACTTGCAATAAAAAAGAATTTATGTAATAATTATCTTACGATTTTTGAGGTATAAACTTGTAATCGTTTATTGATGGCCTTATGAAGTAAAAGAAAGAGATACTCCACAATCTAATGAGTGTTCCGCAATTTAATTACAAATTCCTAAAAGAAAATGCATCCGCAGGTAGTTGGCGAAGAGGTTATGAATACTACGTCAGCAATATGGTGCTTGAATCTTTCCCTGAAAAGAACTTTTACATGGGTAAAGTTAAAGGGAACTTTCAAGATGCATACAAAACAGATTTAATATTTAAAAAGAATAAAGTTGAAGCACGTTGTAATTGCCCATTAAAAGAAGAATGGTGCAAACACGCCGTTGCTGTTGCGATTAAAGCAATAAATGAACACGCCTATGAAGACTGGCTAGAAACAAAATTCGGAATGGAATTTGACTATCCGGACGAAAATACAGCATTAACAGAAGCTCCGACAGGTAATTACATTTTTCATTTTAATCCGAAAAGAAAACCTAACTTCTTTTCAATACTTGTAATGTCACGTTCAACAGGAAAAGTTGTAAGAGCTATTGAACCTATTTTGATGGCTCTTATGGAAGCTCAAAAAAATGATCCTAATTTTACATTGAATAATTCTCAACTTGCAGAAGTTGAAATATTTAAAAATCTTTTAAAATTATCTCGTCAAGATAAGAAAGCAGGATGGTACGATATTCCGATTACAAAATTTGCACCAATGTTTCCATTACTGGCTTTAGCCGATGAAGTTCTTGATGAAAGAAGCAAACAAAGACTTAAATTTGTAAAAGACGAATGGAGAATTGTTCTTTCTGTTAACGGTTCAACTGCAGGCACAATAATGCTTGCTCTTTCTTGGAAACGACCTGATTCTGACGAAGAAATTCCTTTTGAAGAAGTAAGATATTTTTCCCGTCAGATAAAATGGGGCAGATATAAAAATATCATATTCCCAACTAATGTTTCAATGAATGTTCTACCACAAAATCTTTTAAAACAAACATTTACTGATTTAAAAGATGCCGAAGGCGGTAAATTTATTTATGAAGAACTTCCAAAATTAAGAGAACAAATTGATGTTGAAATATCTGAATCTATTAGTAAATTAATGCTTGAACAACGCCCACCTAAAAATATTGTCACTTTAGGTATTGATTATGATCAATCGTTAAAAGCATCTTTAGAATTTGAATATGACGGAGTAAGAGTACCATTTTCAAAACAGGATAAATCACCATATATTACGGTTAAAAAGCCTGAAGAAGATTTAATTTATTGGGTAAAGAGAAATTTAGAACACGAATATCAGGCATATCAAATGCTTTTGGCATGTAAATTTGTTCCAATGCAGACAAACAACCTTGCTTTAGAAAAAGAAAACGCTATTGATTTTTACAATTATTATATGAATAAAGCAGGTGAAGGCTGGGTATTTGAAGAAAAAGATGATATGAGTTTCTTTAAGGTTATGGAAGAACCTTTCAGAATGTGTGCAAAAATCGATTTTTCGGAAGAATCGGCAGACAGTTTTGTTATAAAATTATACGGTCAAGTCGGAGATGAAATAATCAATTTTGATGATATCTACGAAACTATTCAAAGCAACGAAAAGTATGCAAGAATTAGAAGTTTAGGTTTTGTGGAATATCCTGCGGAAAATATTTACGCAATGATGAAATCCTTTAACTCATTTGACGCATACAGAAATAATGAAAATGAATTTGTTGTAAAAACATATCGTGCAGGTTTGGTAACAGAACTTAAGAACCAAAACTTTGAACTTGTTATGAGTGAAAGATTTGAAGAATTCTGGAATCAGATTTCAACTTTCTCAACAGGCGGTGATGTTGAATTACCAAAAGGAATTAAGGCAAAATTCCGTGAATATCAACAAAAAGGTTTCGGTTGGTTATGGTTTATGTATAAATACGGCTTAAACGGTATCCTTGCAGATGATATGGGTCTTGGGAAAACATTACAGGCTCTTGCTTTGATTCAAAAAGCAAAAGAAGTTGACGGAGATAAACCTGTTCTTGTTATTTGTCCGACATCAGTTGTGTTTAACTGGGAATCTGAAATTCAAAAATTTGCACCTGATTTAACATGTTTAAAATTAGCGGGAACAGAAAGAAAAGCTTTATTTGAAAAAATACCTGAACACGATGTTGTAATCACAAGTTATGCACTTGTAAGACGTGATATCGAAGATTTACAACAATATGATTTCAGATATGTAATACTTGATGAATCTCAAAATATTAAAAATGCAATAAGTCAAACAGCACAATCTGTTAAACAGTTAAAAGCAGACCACAAACTTGCACTTTCAGGTACACCGATTGAAAATAAACTGGAAGAATTATGGTCAGTATTTGACTTCTTAATGCCGGGATTCTTATTCAATGTTGCAGAATTTAATTACAGATATGTTAATCCGATTATGGAAAGACAGGATAAAACTGTTGAAAAACGTTTAAAACTTCAAATTTATCCGTTCATCTTAAGACGTATGAAACGAGACGTAGCAAAAGACTTGCCGGATAAAGTTGAAAATATCGCATACTGCGAACTTACACCTGAACAAAAAGACTTCTATCTTGATGTGCTTGATAGTACTAAAGAAGAATTATTCAAGTCAATTGAACAAAACGGTCTTGAAAAGAGCAGATTATCAATTTTCTCTGCATTGCTTAGATTACGTCAAATCTGTTGTCACCCTAGACTTTATGACAAAGAAAATGTTAAGGGCATGATTCAATCAGGTAAGTTTGAACACTTGAAAGGTATGCTTGAACAAATTATATCAGAAGGTCATAGAATTTTATTATTCAGCCAATTTGTTGACATGTTGGATATAATAAAAGATTGGCTTGAAAGAACAGGAACACCTTACGAATACTTAACAGGTAAAACAAAAGACAGACAGGGTGCTGTTGAAAGATTTAATTCATCAAAGAGTATTCCTATATTCTTAATCAGTTTAAAAGCCGGCGGTACAGGTTTGAACTTAACAGGTGCTGATTATGTAATTCACTATGACCCTTGGTGGAACCCTGCAGTTGAAGACCAAGCTACAGACCGTGCTTATCGTATCGGTCAAACTAAAAAAGTGTTCGTTTACAGACTTATTACTAAAAATACTGTTGAAGAAAAAATTCAAAAACTTAAATCTATTAAACGTGATTTAGTTGATAACGTAATTTCTGTTGATAGAAATATTACAAAATCATTGACATTAGACGATATTAAAGAAATTTTCTCGGTTGATTAGTAAAATATTTTCATGATAGAATAAACCTAATAAATAAGGAACTGTACATGAGAATATTTGAGGTTAAGAATAACCTTATAAAATTGTTTTTCGAAAAAAATGAAAAACTGTTTTTAGCTGGATTTTTAATGATTAAAGATACCAGAGAAACTTATATTGCCCAAATCATGCACATGGAAACAAATAAAAATGGTAATATTGCTATTGCCCGCCTTATTTATAATGTTACACCTGACGGAAATTTAGTAAACTTTGAAGGTACAGTTCCATCTAATAATAGTGTCATAGGTTTATTAGATTTAGAAGAAATAGTTAAACTTCTTGAGGGTGAAAACTCTTTTCTTTTGGGAGAATTAGCACAAGATAGCATTCCGTTAAAGCTTGATTTTAATTTTATAAAAAATAAACTTCTCATTATTTCTGAAAATCAAGATAATTCTGATGTAATGATTAGAAAATTAAATGATATTTCAAAAACTTTTAATAAAAGAACAGTAATAATTGATACAGTAGGAACTTATGATAAAACAGGAGGGACACTTGTTGCAGGAAGAAATTTTAAACTCCCTGTAAACTATGAAACTCTTGGTTTTATTTCAGAAAAAGGAATAGATTACAAAACATTAGAATCAAAAGCTATTATTCAAGAAACTTTTTTAGAACTTCAATATTATGTAAAAACAATTGAAAATCAATATATACCGGTAAATAGCCTTGTTGATATTTTAGAAGCTCAATACAAATCTTCAAAAATGGTTGAATTAGTATTAATAAAAAATGCTCTTTTAAAATATCAAGAAAAAGGCATTTTAGCGACTTCTAAGAAAGATTTTATAAATTTAAATAAAAGCTTAATAGAAAATTCAACAACTTTGATTGATTTATCAAACATCGATGAAGATGTTCAGAGAGAATATATTTCATTCGTATATAATAAAATTTCAAAAATGAATGAAGAAGTTATTGTTTTTGTAAATATTGGAAACAGAAATTCTGACAAAAAATTATTAAAACAAATGTATTTTACAAAAAATATAAGTACAGTTGCAGTCCTTAGTTATTCTTATAAATATTTAAACGAATTGAAAAAAATATCAAAAAATATGATACTGTTTACTCCAACAGCAATACAAGATGATTTTGATGCTTATAACACATTCTTAAATAAACTTGCAAAATGGGAGTATATTGTTTACGGACAAGAAACACAATATTTACCGTTAATAGTAAGCCTAAAAACAGATAAGGGAATATTTAACGATACAATAAAAACAAGTGATAATGTAGAAACAGCAACATCTTCATTCTTTAAAAATAAAATAAAAGAACTTGTAGATAAACAATATAAAGACGTAATTCACAAAGAACAAGAAGAACAAATAAGAAACAGAATAAAAGAAAAACGACAAATGGATAATGAAGCAATGATGCAAAATCAAATGCAGCAATTATCTCAAAAACAGGCAATGGAAATGCCTTATACAGTTCCTCAATATAATTATTCTCATGCATATATGAATCAAATGGCTATGGCACAACAAGTTGGAGCTCAACCGTATTATTATCAACCGCAAATGCCTATGCAAATGGGTTATCCAATGATGATGCCACCACAAAATATGATGCCATCACAACCGTATATACCTATGATGCCTCAACAGTTCCAACAACAATACCCTCAACAAATGTACGGACACCATGTTTATAATCAAAACAAATATGAAGTAGAAGGTTTAGAAAATTTTGATTCTGAACAATTAGACAAATTATATACAAATTCTCCTGTAGAAAATGCATTTAATAGTATAAAATTAAACTTAAAACAAAATAATAAAGAAATAGAAGAAAATGTTCCTGAAGAAGTATTTGAAGAAGTAAAACCTGAAAAAGAAGAAATATCTGTTAAAACTTCAAATGCAAAAATAAAAGAAATAGAAATAAAACCTCAAGAAGAAGAAATAAAAATTCCTGAACCACAAATTGAAAAACAAACTGAAATTCCGCAACAAGAAATAATAAATGTTCAACCTGAACAATCAGAAGAATTAACAGAAGCTGATTTGGATATGATAAGTGAAATAGATGTTGAACTTCATGAAGAAGAACAAAAGGAACAAGCTGAACAACAACAAAAAGAAGCTGAAGACATTGAACCAATTATACCAAAATATATAGATGACACACCTGATGAACCAAAATTGCCGGTATTTTCACAACCTGAATTACAAAATACACAAAATAAAGATTTCCAAAAAAATGACAGAGTCAGACATACAAAATTTGGAGAAGGTGTAGTAGAAAAAGTCGTAAACTACGGTAATAAAAAATTATGTTCTATATATTTTGAAAAAGTAGGACGAAGACTCCTTGAACCAAATATATCTGATTTACAAAAAATATAGGATAAGTATTTTATATGATAAATAAAAAAATCAAAATAAATAAAACTATAAAATGGTTATTAGAACTAGGTATTTGGTTTTTGATTTTTTTATTTGCTGCTAATTTTATTTTATGGATAAGAGAAAATAATAATAAACAATACAATTCTTATCAAGTTTTTATGCCTGATATAGATGGAGTAATTGTAGGTTCACCTGTAAATATGATGGGAGTACCAATAGGATATGTAAATAAAGTAAAAATTATAGATAATGAAGTTTTTGTACAATTTAGATTAAACAAAAAAGATTTAAAACTTCCAAAAGGTTGTGTAATAACTGTTGAATTTAATGGGCTTGGGGGTTCAAAATCTTTAGAAATTTATCCTCCAACAGAAGAAAGTAAAACCAGAGATGAATATTTGATTGTAGAATCTCCAAAACGGCTAGGAAAAGTCATCGGTTTGGTAGATGAAATGTTTGATAAAATTTCATCTATAACCTATAGAATATCTTACTTTGTTCGAGAAACATCAAATGCATATGATAATATAGAAAAAGAAGCAAAAGAAATTAATGAATTTGAACAAAAAACAAAAAAAGAAGATAAAGACTTTTTAAAAAAATTAAATGAAACAAATAAAGAACTTGACGAAAAAATAAATAAGTTAGAAAATTTTAATAATAAAATAAAAAGGAGAAATTAAATGGAATATGAAAATGTAAGAGTTATAAAAAATCCTGTAATTTATTTAAATTTGTGTAAAATGAGAGATAAAGATACAGATTCGCAAGGAGTAAGAATAGCAACAAGAAAAATAACAAGAGTTTTATTATATGAAGCATCAAAAAATTTACCATTAGTAGATAAAGAAATAGAAACACCAATAACAAAAACAACTGTAAAAACAGTAAAAGACGATATAAATATAATAATTTCACCAATTTTAAGAGCCGGATTAATATTTACAGATGAAGCTATTGATATTTTACCACAAGCCTGCATTAGACATATTGGAATGTACAGAGATGAAAAAACTTTAAAACCAATTTGGTATTACAATAAAGTTCCTATGGAAGCTCCAAATCCTGAAAATTTCTATATTTACATAACTGATCCAATGCTTGCAACAGGTAATTCATTATTAGAAGCAATTAAATTGTATGCTGATAAAAAAATTCCTATGGAAAATATAAAAGTAATCTGTATAATTGCTGCACCTGAAGGGTTGAAAAATATTCACGAACACTATCCTGATGTAGAAATAATAACAGCAACAGTAGATGAAGGATTGAATGAAAACGGTTATATAATCCCTGGTATGGGAGACGCTGGAGACAGAATATTCAATACATAAAAACAAAATCTAAACTTGATAAAAAAAGTTTATTTGATAGAATATTTTTATAAAAATGAAAAATGCATGTGTAGACTAGTTGAGCCGTTGAATCTTTTACGATTTCGCATTTTTGAGTAAAAGTTCAACAAGAGTTAGATTTTAGCTCTATCTAACTGGAAAACACAAAAACAATTTAATAAAATGCGCGTGTAGCCCAGTTGGATAGAGCGTTTGGCTACGAACCAAAAGGTCGCGAGTTCGAATCTTGCCACGCGCGAATAAAAGAGGATAGAACTTGTTTCTGTCCTTTTTTATTCGTAAATGGCAAAAGATGAGAACTCCTACAGCAAATCCGTGTCCAAGTTCGAGCGCGAGTGAGCTGAGTGCGAAGGCTTGATGTTTTGTGTCAGGGATTTTGACATAAAGTATCGCGAGTTTGACATTTTAGTCGGAAGTTTTTGGAAAAATTAGCAAAAATTTAAACGGCGTTTAAATGCCGTTTAAAAGGTGTTTTATTAGTGTTCAAAAATTACATTCTCTCAATATGGTTTTTCGGACACTTTTGAAATTGATTTTTGAGATATTTAATCGCGGTTTTTGGCTTGGTGTTTGAGTTTTACCTGCTTCCCCAAGTTTGAGAGTCGGGGTTTTGAAAAGTCCGAAATGTCCGGTTATTAGGACGAAAATGTCCGGTA
>CADCPD010000020.1 GCA_902803265.1 uncultured bacterium
GGTGACAACGTAAAAACAATGCAGGCTAACTGGATTGGGAAATCAGAGGGTGCGATTTTACGTTTCAAAGTAAAAGAAATCGAAGGGCTTGAAGTTCCTGTTTATACAACAAGACCTGATACAGTTCATGGTATTACTTATCTTGTTGTTGCACCTGAATACAAAGATATTGATAAATTAACAACAGAAGAAAATAAAAAAGCTGTTGAAGAATACAGAGCAAATGCCAGAAAAATGTCAGAAATCGAAAGACTTTCAACAGATAGACCAAAAACAGGTGTTCCATTAGGTACGCACTGTGTAAATCCGTTTACCGGTGAAACATTCCCTCTTTGGACAGCAGATTACGCTCTTGTTGAATACGGTACAGGTGCTGTTATGGCAGTTCCTACTCATGATGAAAGAGATTTTGCGTTTGCAAAAAAATATAATTTGCCGATGAAAATTGTTATTTCTCCACAAGACAGAGAATTAAAAGTAGGAGAAATGACAAATGCGTATACAGATGAAGGTATTTTGGTTAATTCAAATGAATTTAACGGTATGAAAAATACTGAAGCTAAAAAAGTAATTACTCAAAAATCTGTTGATAATGGTTTTGGTGAATTTAAAACTCAATACAGATTAAGAGACTGGTTAATTTCAAGACAAAGATACTG
The DNA here is from genome assembly GCA_902803265.1 of uncultured bacterium. Lineage (GTDB taxonomy): Bacteria > Cyanobacteriota > Vampirovibrionia > Gastranaerophilales > Gastranaerophilaceae > UBA791. Next base: position 660 of record CADCPD010000020.1, read on the forward strand.
GGGCGCACCAATTCCTGTTGTATATTGTGATAAGTGTGGTATACAACCTGTACCGGAAGATCAATTACCTGTAATGTTACCGGAAGATGTTGATTTTTCTGTTGTTGGAAAATCTCCGATAACAACTTCAAAAACATTTAAAGATACAGTTTGTCCTGTATGCGGCGGACATGCTGTAAGAGAAATGGATACAATGGATACATTTATTTGCTCAAGCTGGTATTATTTGCGTTATGCAGATGCTAAAAATGCAGATAAACCGTTTGATAAAGATTTGGTAAATAAATGGCTACCTGTTGATCAGTATGTAGGCGGTATCGAACATGCAATTTTGCACTTGTTGTACTCAAGATTTTTCACAAAAGCTTTGAAAGATATCGGTTTACTTGATTTTGATGAACCGTTTAAAAATCTTTTAACGCAAGGTATGGTACTAAAAGACGGTTCTAAAATGTCAAAATCAAAAGGTAATACCGTTGATCCGGATGAAATATTCCAAAATTACGGAGCTGATACCGCAAGATTATTTATTCTTTCTGATTCACCTCCTGCTCGTGATTTTGATTGGTCAGATGCTGGTGTTGAAGGTTGTTATAAATTCTTAAACAGAATTTGGACACTTATTTCATCTAATCAAAAAGATATTGACTTGAAATATAACCTTCCTGAAATTCTTTCAAAAGAAGATGATAAGTTGGTAAGAATAGTTAATATTGCAATAAAAGGTATTACAAATGATATTGAAACAGATTTTCAGTTTAATACAGTAATATCAAAATATAGAGAACTTGTTAATTCAATTTCGGATTGGAGAAAATCAAAAGGTGATTTAACAGAAGATGAAAAACAAGTATTCAGTTATGCAATTGCTACATTAATAAAATTAATGTCGCCTGTTACTGTTCATTTATCTGAAGAAATCTGGGAAAATTTAGGCGGAGAAGGTTCTGTTCATAGTCAATCTTGGGTTGAATATGATGAAAACAAAGCCAAACTTGCGGATTTTACGTTAGTTGTTCAAATCAACGGAAAAGTAAGAGATAAAATTACCGTTGATGAATCAATGAGTCAGGAAGAAATGGAACAAACTGCGTTAGCAAGTGATAAAGTAAAAGAATATACTGATGGTAAAACAATTGTAAAAACAATTGTTGTTCCGAAAAAACTTGTTAATATAGTGGTTAAGTAATGGAATTACTAAAAAATAAAACTTTTTTGATATCAATCGCACTATGGTGTTTTATCACCATAGTGCGAATTTTAAATCATATACCTTGGTATGATGAAGCTCATGCTTGGACTATTGCGGAAGAACTTAATTTAATTCAAATTTTTGATTTAATGAAACTTGAAGGTCATACTTTTATTTGGTACTTATTACTAATGCCTTTTGCAAAATTACATTGGGGATATCCCTACGTTATGCAGTTTTTTAATTGGATTTTTTGTTTGTTTGCATTACTCATTCTATGGTATAAAGCGCCTTTTAACAACTTAATAAAAGTATTTATAACATTTTCATTTCCATTTCTTTATGTTTATTCTGTATATGCAAGATGTTATTCACTAGGCATAATGTTATTGTTTTTGTTAACTGTGTTATATAGAGATAAACTTAAACATCCTATTTTATATTCAACATTATTGATTTTATGTGCAAATACAAGCACAATGGCTTTAATAGGTGCTATAGGTTTTGGTTTATTGTTTTTATTTGATTTTGTAAAATCAAAACCTTCAAAAAATAGTGTCTTAAAAGTTTTACTTATTACTGGTTTTGGTGCAATTTTGATTTTATTACAACTATTTGGTGTTGATTCTACAGCAATAAAAGATTATAGAGGAATTAATTTTACTGCGCATGAATTATTTAAAATGCTTTTGGTGTCATCTTTTATTTTCCTTTTTTGTATTCTTCCTTTATTCTTTATATTGAAGAAAAATTTAAAAATTTTATTTTTCTTTCTTTTTACAGTTATTTTTATGACTGTTTGTTTTATGTTTAAATACTATGGACATTATTGGAATCATGCCTTTTATTGGATATATTTTGTCATAACTATTTGGTTAGTTTTAGAACAGGATATAAAGAACATTTCAAAAAAAATAGTATCTTTTATCTTAGGAATGGTTACTATATCTCAGATATTTATTCCATTTTATGTATATGATGTTTGTTTAAGCTTGACCCAAACTGACGATGCTGTAAAAATGGTAAAAATAATGTTGAATGATAAACTGTTAGAAAATAAAGTCTTTATTATAGGTAACGATACTTTTATGGGGCATATTCTTTTGCCATATGGAAAATATAAATTAATAAATTATTGTGAAGATAGACCGTTTAATTATTATGTTGCAGATTATCCAGCAAATAATAAATTGTGTTATGAAAAAGAACTTTCTAGTAAATTTTTTAATGAATATTATACTTATTTGGATAAAAACAGACTTATAGAACTTTTTAATAAAAATATTAATAATGATGACGAGGTTTACTCCACGGTTTCTATTAGTTCAAAAGCTTTTGAAAAAAGTGATATTACTTATATAAAAGATGATAAAACAGGAGAATTTTATTCTATTCAAAGATATAAATGTTTTAAAAATAAAAGTAATGATGATTTTTGCATATATAAAATAAAAAAGAGTAAGTAAAACTTACTCTTTTTTATAAAATTTAAAGTAATAAATTTTTATTCTTCAGTTCCTAAAGGAATTGTTAAAGTTTGTCCCAATCTCAATTGATTAGGATTTGTTAAATTGTTAGCTTTTTGAATTTTTTCAGCATTTTTACTTGAATATGAACCGTAAAATCTAATAACAATAGATTCTAAATTATCACCACTTTGAACTGTATAAGTTTCAGTAGTAAGCTTTTTAGCTTCAGTAGTATCGGCAGGAATAAATGTTAATTTTGCATCTTCAGTGGTTGTGCTGACAGCGACAGGAGTTTCTTCAAATTCACTGTCTTTAACGGCATTCATAGAAAGATTAACTATCGTTGTTAAAATTAACATAGAAACCGCACCGAGTATAAATCCTGTAATTATATATACTATTGGTGATTTTTCTTCTTTTGATACCGGATGGTTTATGTCTTGCCATAAAATATCAAGTTCTTTATCTTTTATTGGTTGAAAACCCATGGTTTGGGAACTGCTATAATTTCTTCTTCTGTATTTAGAAAGGGCTTCAATTGATTTAATTCTTTCTTTTGAAACGTTAGAACGTCTTAGTGTTGTGCTTTTCATGCTAGTTTACTCACCCATTGTCTGTTACATGATTAATTCTAGCATAATAGATTTCTTTATCAAGTATTACTATTTTTTTTAATCTAAATAAAGTAGTTCAAACGGAGGAGATTTTGTAAAAAGTTTTAAATAAAATTTTTTTAATGCCGTAAGTTTCTCTGTAAATAAATTATGGAGAAATTTATGTTAAATATTGCTGCCGAAAAAAGTCAAGGAAAGACTAGCGAATTAATTTTAAATCCTATTCAAAGTTTAGAAAATGCGAGAATAGCACATGAGAGATATTTATTAAAAGGTCAAAATGCAGACTTGCTGGAAGCTGTTAATCAGTATTTATTAACATTAGAAGCAAATCCAAAAATTTCTGAAAGTTATTACAGATTGGCATCTTTAATGTTAGAAAACAAAGAAATTGATTTAGAAAATGCTATAGAACAATGTAAAGTTGCTATCTCTGTGGCGCCAAAAAATTCTGATGCACATCTATATACAGCATTTTTCATGGAAAAGGCCGGTGATTTTGAAGCTGCATCAGTAGAATATGAAAAAGCTATAAAATTTGGCGGTTTAAATTCTTCTCGTGCCAGACTTTTATATTCATCTGGTATTTTAAGCCAGATTGATAATAAAAATTTAAGTCTTTTTAAATTACACAAGTTTTTATATCATTTAGTTTCTGGTATTTTATTATCTGCAATTGATAAGAAATCTTTGAAAATGTTGTTTAAAAATACAGCTGATGCCGTTTTGGTAAATGTTTATAAAACTTTAGGCGTAATGTTTGAAGGAATAAATGGGTTTAAATCTTCATTAAAAATATACAAAAAAGCTGTTGAAAAAACGGGGCATAGAGGTTCTTTTTACTCGAAAACGGGTGATATCCTTATGAGAAAAGAACAATATAATGAAGCTTTGGAATATTATAAAAAGGCATATATTTCTGAACCAAACGATAGAAATAATTTATTAAAACTTGCTACTATAACAAGAACATATCTTCCTGAGTCTATAGATGAAGCGATTGATTATTATACAGCTTTATTGAAATTTGAAAGAGATATTCCTCAAATTTATTATGAACTTGGACATTTATATTTGAAAAAAGGTGATAATTTTCACGCTCTTGTTGCATTCAAGCTAGCCTTAGATGCAAATCCGGAAAATCCATATTATAACAATGCAATAGCGTTTGCATATTTAAGAAGTAATATGGTTGATGATGCAATTTCTCATTATCATAAAGCTATAAAACTAAATCCTCTTGATGAATGGACAGCATTGGTGTGTAACACTTTGGGTTTGGTATACATCGATATGAAAATGGATTTCCAAGCTGCAATTTCAGCTTTTCAAGCCGGATTAGTTCTGGATAATTCAAATTATGAGTTGCACATAGAACTTGCGGATGTTTATGAATCTCAAGGCTGTCATTCAGAAGCAATAAAAGAATATTGTGAAGCAATAAAAGTAGACGAAAATAATTATTTAGCATATGCAAAATTAGGCCTTGCATTATGGGAAAATAACAATATAGACGAAGCTTTAGTTGCTTATAACAAAGCTTTGGAATTAAATCCCGAATGTGATACTGCATATAATAATTTAGGTATTTTACAAATAGATGCTCTTGCTGATAACAAAGAGGCTTTGAGATGTTTCTTAAAAGCAATTGATATAAATCCTAGTTATACTCTTGCTTATTTTAATGCAGGCAGAGCATATGAAAATCTTGGTTTAGCTCAAGAAGCTGCATCATATTATCAGATGGCAATTGATTTAAACAGAATTACTCCTGAGCTTGTTGAATCAGAAATTCAGGAAAAAATACATAGCTTATTTAGTTTATAATTAAAAATCTCATAATTTATTCGGGTATGCTTATTCAAGCATACCTTTTTTTATGTTTTATTTAGTATTTTTGATAATTCTGCTATTGTTTTAGGAAAGTATTGTTGCAAATATTGAGAACGAATAGAGAATAAGTCTTCATTATTATATGTATTCAAAAGAGCGTTTGTTTCTGCTATCGCTTCTTGTAAACCGTCTTTTTCTTCAGAAGTTTTTATAAAGTAATTTAAATGTTCTCTTTGTGCAGAAGGGAATGCGTCATTAAATATAGCCTTTTCTTTTTCAAATACTTCGTTTATTTTTTTGTTTGAAAATATTGATTTTTTAAGAGTTTCTTCCTGTTTAACATCAACTTCATTATAATCTTTTGCATGTCCAAGTTCGTGTAACATAACAAAAAGGTTATCTCCTGTTTTTATTCTTTTGTTAACTGCTCCGTAAGTTGAATAATTTATATCGTCAATACCGTTCAAATGTTTTACTGTTTTGCTTAATGCTATTAATTCTTCTCCAGGCATTCTTTTTAAGGATTCAAGGACTTTTTCCTTATTTCCGTCAATATAATTTTCAAATGTTATTTTTGACTCTTTGTTGTCTTTTAAATTTTTAATATTTATTTCTTTTTCGTTAACTGTTATTTCATATTTCTCGTCGTTTTTTGCAGAAATAAATTTATTATCTGAAATAACTTCAAAAGATTGAGAATTTTTTAGTAATATATTTCCATTTTTATCTGTTATTATATAATCGCTAATTCTGTTACCTTGAGGATCGTCTTCATATAGGTATTGAGTTCTCGTTCCGTCAAGAGATGTCATATCTTTTTTTACGGTTGTAATACCTGTATTTTTATCTATAGAACCGTGAGATAATATTTTTTCAGAACCGTCAGGATAAACATGTTTTATATTTAAAACTCCGGCTACTTCTGATTGTTCAGTATATTCTTTTCTTAATGCTTTACCGTTTTTATCTCTTACAACTCTTATTTCATTTATCAAAACAGGTTGAGGAAGTTTTTTATTCACTTCCAGTTTAACTTTTGATGTCGTATTTGTTCTGTTATCAATAGTTTTCTTTATTTGATATTGTTTTCCGTTAGGGAATGTTCGAGCTTTAACTTCTTCTGTGGAAATAAGATTGAGGTCTTTGTCATATAACTCTATTTTTTTACTTGTGTCTTTTAAATCCGCAATCAAAGAAAATGCATTAGAATCATAACAATCAGTTTGGAATTTTATTGATAATGCAGAATCTCCGCATTCTTTTTCCATTTTATTATAATATTCAACAACTTTTTCAGGGAATTTTAATAGCTTATTTTTTGATAGTGCAATAATATCTTCTGTTTCAAGATTACTTTTTGCCAAAATTTTTGCTTTTTCAAAATCTTCATTTTTTTCTATTTTTTGAGAAAAAGCTTTTATATCAAAAGGACTGAAACGATGTGATTCATCCTCTTTTTTTATCACAGATAAATCAGCAAGATTTTTTATAGTATTTGTATCTTTTTCTAATATCTCGCAAGCAAGGGAACTCAAAATTTTTGGATTTTGAATTAAGGTTTTGAACGGTTCCCACTTATCAGGAGTTTTAATTAGTTCTTTTTTTATAATATCAATTTTTTCATCGTTAAATTTGGCTGTACCTTTGAAATTTTTAACTTCTTTTAATTCTTTTTCAATATCATTAATATTGAAATTCCCTTTAAAAGAGGTTCTTTCAAATGTATCTTTTTGAAGTCCAAAATTTAGTCTTGGTCTAATATTTTTTTGCAGACCAACCTTTGAAGTATTGTTAATATTAACGATACTTTTTATATCCATAATAAAATTCCATATAGTTATACTCTTGTTGTATGTAACGGCTGAAAAATTTTTATTCTTTAATAAATATGACTCTAATGTAAATAAATGTTAAATTTATCTGAAAGTTGGCAATAAATAAAGCCGATTAGCCTTTATATTCATGTATAAATGTGAAAAAGTGTGGGCTAACTATGACTGAAATAAGTTCATTATCAATACAAGGTGTAAATTTACCGCAAAATACAGGAATGTTGCAACAACAGGGCCTTTCTGATTTGTCGAGCGGTGGTATTTTTGGTGATAATTTAATTGGCGGAGTCGGTGATTCGTATGCATCAGATTCAACTAAGGATATGATTAAATCTCAAGCTCAGGAGTTAGTGAAGCTTGCTAAAAAAATTGGGCATTCGTCTGAAGAATCAGAAGGAAGCAGTTCTTTAAAAAAATCTATAGGTAAAAAGTTAAAAGCTTTACAAGAACAAGCTAAAAATGCAAAAATTGATTTGAATGAAATATTTTCTGAAATTGCTACAGAAATGAATATGAATAAGAAAGATCAAAAACTTATTCAAAAGACTTTGCATGTAAAAATTTCTAAAAGTGATGGTGCATCTTCTGAAACATCACAAAATTCTGAGATGACTCAACTTAATCCATTTGGTTCTTCAAGTCGATCTTTATTCCCTGCTATGGATGCATTAAGCAGATCTGTTAAAGCCTTAGATAGTTCAAGTTCAATAAGCGGGGTAACATATTCAGGTAAGTTAATAGGTTCTTCAGCTGATGCCACGTTATCATTAACTAATTATCAAAATAACGAGTTAAATAGAATAAAAGATATTTATAATAAAAATAAAACTAAATATGATAAAGTTGCAGAAGCAACAGGTGTTCCTGCTGAATTAATTTGCGCAATTCATTATAGAGAAGGCGGTTGTAATTTTGGAACATATTTGCACAATGGTGATCCTCTTGGACAACCTACTACGCACGTTCCTAAAGGAAAAAATTTCAATGATTGGACATCTGCAGCGATAGATGCAATTAATTCTCAAAAACATTCTGGAGTTTCACGTGATAATATAGATTCTCAACTTGATTACGCAGAACGTTATAATGGATTAGGTTACAGAAGAAGAGGCATTGCTTCTCCTTATGTATGGGCAGGTACATCTAACTATTCTGGTGGTATGTATGTAAGAGACGGCGTGTACAGTTCTTCTGCTGTTGACAAAAGAGTTGGCGTTGCTGCGATATTACAATCACTGTATTCATAAAGATGTTGGCTATTAGTTCATTATTATTACAAAATGCCCGCTAAGATATAAGTATTGTTTCTCAAAAAGAGAGTATGGTGTTGTTAGACAGCGGTAATGTGTTTTGTAATAATATATAAAAGGCGTTTTCACATTGGATAGGGCTTGCAAAACTTTTTATTATATATATTTGATAAATAAAATTATATAAATAAGTTTAAAAGAACTTCTTTGTGTGCATTTTGTTTGACATCGTTTTTTGATAATTTAAAATAAATACTATGCAAGATTATTTTTATATAAAAGAAAAACTTGAAAAATTTAATTTTAGCGAGAGGCTTGCTAAATTAGGTAAAAAGTTTAAAAATAAAAAAATTGTAATACTAGGTTTAAATAATTCTTTTAAGCTTCTTAATGCAGAATATAATATAGAGTCTTATTTTAATATCGTTGGAATAACTGATTTTCACTTGCAAATTCCGGAAGAAGAAAAGTTTAGGCTTATACATATTGATAATCTTTATTTTAGCGGAGCTGATGTAATTGTTAATTTTAAAGAAAATGGCTCAAGAATTGAAAAATATTTAAGGAAAAAAAGACTTATAAAAAAGAAAATGAAATTTATAAATATCATTGATAAGTCTTTTTTAACGAAAGTTTCAGACAACATTGCTCTTTTGAAGAAAATTTATACAATATTCAAAAAGACTAAACAAATTATTCCAATCGTAAAAGATTTAATTAATTACGGAGTTGATGATGTTTTTTCAAGGTTTAATTATAAAGAAAAAATTTTAGAATTGTCTGAAAATACTACCAATCCTATAAGGGTTATGTTTTTTGTATTTAATTACAAACAATGGACTTTGTCGAATCTATATTTTGAGTTGAGAGCAAATAAACATTTTAGAATTTTGCCAATTGTTGTGCTTCCAGATTCTTTGACAAATAAAGAATATAATTCTGTCGAAGAAACAATAAAATATTTTCAGGAAAAAGGATATGCATGTGTTGAAGGGGTAGAAAAAGATACATGTAAGGCTGTTATAATTAAAGCTTTAAAACCAGATATTATTTTTTATCAGCAACCAAATTATTTGAGGGCTGAATATACTCCCGAATGTTTGTCAGAATATGCTCTTACTTGTTATGTTGAGCCAGATTTTGCCGTAACAAAACAGGATGATCATATAAATTCATTTTTGGATAACAGATTAAATAATACTTGGTGTATTTACTCTTCTAATAAGTATTCTTTGAAACAATATAAAAATGTAAAAATTACAGGAAGTCCAATATTTGAAAAATATAGTCAAAATATATCACAGAATATTGATTCTTTGTGGTACAAGTCAAAAACTGAAGCAGGCAACAGAATAATATATTCTCCATCATTAATAGTTAATAAAAGAATTAATAAAAATGACTTTTTAGAATATCAAAAAGAAATGCTTTATTATATTTCTACTCATTTACAATACGATTTTGTTATAGTGCCTCATAAATGTTTAAAGAAACAATGTCTTGATAATGCTATTTTTTCAGAAGATGATTACGATTCCTATTTAACAAATATGACGGCTTTTCAACATATTTTCCCTAAAAATATTAACGAAGCAATTCAGTTTTATAGAACTTCTGATGTATTGATTACAGATAATATTTTAACTGCAATTGAGTATTTCCCTTCAGGGAAACCAATTATATACATAGATAAAGGTCAAGAACGAAATTTGAATGAAATTGGAGAAAAAATATTTAAAACTTTTTATGTTGTATCTTCTATCGAATCAATGAATATTGTTTTGGAAGATTTATTATTAGCTAAAAATGACTATAATTTTAAAAAGCGTTTTTCACTTATCGGAAAATTTAGTGATTATTTTAATAAAAAAACTTCAGAAATCATAATAGAAGATTTAAAAAATACCTTAAAAATAGAGAATAGTTCCGTTGCAGAAATAACTCAGGAAACAGCAAATATTGAGCAAAATAATTTATCAGAAGAAATTGAAATTAGTAAGTAATTTTGTCAGATGAATTTATAAAATAGCTAACCCATTGGTGTTGTTCAATAGGATCTGTTGTAACAATAGAACCACCGCATCTTTCAGGATGTCCACCTGCAACGATTTCTTTTGAAAAGTGTTCTTTTGCATAATCTACAATTTTCATTGCGTAATCTTTATTTGATGTAATACTCATTTTATATGTTTTTTCGTCAGCACAAGGGTAAAATACTGCTACACTTTCGATGTTTTTATTTTTTTCTAATGTTTCTTTTCTGAATTTTCCTAAAATAATTGTTGCTTTTTCTGTATTTCTTCCAAGATTATTCCACTCTTCATCGTCATTTTTTATTTCTACAAATGCCATTTTGCCATTTTGTGAATATTGAATCCTGTTTGGTAAATTTTTGGCAAAAGCTTTTTCTTCTTTTGTTAGCATCGTTTTTTCAAGAAAATGCTTTTTAATTTTTGCTATATCAAGTATATTTAATGCAGATGTTAGTTTTGATTTAACTTCTTTTGAATTTTTATCAAGTTCACCTTTGCTTTTTGCTGTATCATCATAAAATCCTGTATACAAAGCTCTTGAAATTTCTTTATTTGGAGTTTTTCCTAATGCTTCAAAGAATCTATATATAATCCCGCAATTAGATTTTGCAGAACTATCGATGTAATAATTTTTTGCATCAAGTTCAGGAACTTGATTCTTTTCATAGACTTTTGTTATTTGATTAAAATCAGGATGAAGTTTATTTTTATCATCGTGATGGTCAATGCCGACTATTTTTGAAGCATCATATTTTTGAAGGTGTTTGTATACGTTTGTATTAAGTCTATCTTTGCTTGAAAAATCAACACAAAGAGCTACATCAGCTTTTTGTGTAGTGTCGTTAATGTCTTTTGCTTGAATTATGTTGTATTTTTTTGTATCGTAATCGTAATTTGATATGCCGCCTGACGCAATTATGCGGGCATTTATACCCTCTTGCTTTAAGTAATTATAAAATGCTGTCGCGCTGTTGAAGGTGTCTTCATCAGAAATTGAATGACAAAATATATCGACACTCTTGCCTGAGTGAAGAATATTATCAATATGTTGAGCTTGATTTTTCGGCATGACGTTGGCTTTAAAGCTAACTGCTGCCATTCGTTGATTAATACTTAACATAACACCTACATATATTATAAAAAATTTTGCATATATAAATTGCCTTAATTTTTTAAATTTTGTGCATGTTTTGGGTATTATTTTAAGTTTTTGTAATATTCAAGCAATACGTTTTTTAAAGCAGCCGGATTTAAATAGTATTTTTCCGGAATTAAATATTTTTTACCGTTTTGAGGATTAATTATGTATATGGTGGGAATACTGTCTAAATCTACTCCCTGACAAATCGTTGGTTGATGTTTTTTTGTTATATCGTGAATAATAAAATTGTATTCATTAGATAAATTATGAGAAAGATGATAAAAAACAGGTTTAAATCTTTTGCAATAAAGACAGTAATCAGCAGAATACATTACAACCATAGGTTTGTTTTGTGTTTCAGCTTGCTCACATGTTGTCAAAGTATCTTCACTTTGTGTTGTAGCAATTGCAAGTTGGCAAATTCCCAATATCATAATTACTGTTAAAATAAATTTTTTCATAATAAAAACCCTTTGCTATATTTATTATAAGCAAAGAGTTTTTAAATAAAATTAAATATTAAAATTTATTAAAGGATAGCACCTTTCGGAACAACTGTTATTCCGTTTGGCGATACATAAAATCCTTTTTGAGTATCAATTTCTCTATCAAAACCTATTTTTGTATGAGGAGGAATATCAACGTTTTTATCTATAATAGCGTTTCTAATTTCACAGTGTCTGCCAACGTTAACATTTTCCATCAAGATACTGTCCCAAACTTGAGAATATGAATTAATTCTTACTTCAGGAGATAAAATACATCTTGATAAGCTACCGCCTGATACGATACAACCTTCTGAAACCATTGAGTTTGTAGCCATACCAACACGGTCGCCTTCTTGCCAAATAAATTTAGCAGGCGGATAGTTATAATTGAAAGTTCTTAAAGGCCATTCTTTTGCATATAAATTTAATTCAGGACAAGAGTCCAATAAATCCATATTTGCTTGCCAATAAGCATCAACATTTCCTACGTCTTTCCAGTAACCTCTTTCGGCTTCTGTCATTCCTGCAAAGGTATTTTCTTTGAAGTTATAAACATAAACAGGTTGACCTTCATTTAGTAACATTGGAATTACATTTTTACCAAAATCGTGGTTAGAATTTTCAATTTTAGCATCTCTTTCTAACGCGTCAACTAAAACATCTCTTCCAAAAATATAGTTACCCATTGATGCTAAACATAATTCAGGGTGTCCCGGAATTGATTTTGGTTTGAATTTAGGTTTTTCTACAAAGCTTGTTAATTTCCAGTCATCATCAACTTCCATAATACCGAATTCAGAAGCTTCTTCTATAGGAATAGGAATGGCTGCTATAGTTAATGCTGCTTGTTTTCTTTTATGATATTCCATCATTTGTGAAACATCCATTTTGTAAACGTGGTCTCCACCAAATACGCAAACATATTTTGGATCAGCATCTATAATGTGTAATTTATTTTGATAAACAGCATCAGCTGTGCCTTGATACCAAGTTCCACCGGTTCTCATTTGTGCCGGTACTAAATCAACATATTGATCTAAAAATGCTGACATTGCATAACCTCTTGAAATATGCTGATTTAAAGAGTCCGATTTGTATTGTGTTAAAACTTTTATTTTATAAAAACCTGAATTGATAAAATTATTTAATACGAAGTCAATAATTCTATATCTTCCACCAAACGGAACCGCAGGTTTTGCTCTATCTTTTGTTAACGGGTGAAGTCTTTTTCCTTCTCCGCCGGCTAAAATCATTACTAATGCGTCATCAACTATTGTCATCTTTTACCTCTTTAATATATGTGCATATAAACTCTGTGTTATAAAGTATAATATAATCTAAAAATAAATTCACTAATACAAAATGATGAAATTTAACAAAAGTTTATGGTACTAAAGTATTATATAAGGATTTGTTACAAAACCTTATATGCATGGGTTGACAATAAACTTTATGCATGATATAAAGTAGGTGGGGTAAATGTATATTTTAGGGCTTGCATATGCGAGCCTTTATTTTTATCATTTATTAACCAACAAAAAAGAGAGTGGATTTTATCCACTCTCTTTTTTGTTTTTATTTAAAATCAACTATTTGATTTCAACTTTAGCACCAGCTTCTTCTAATTGTTTTTTCATAGCTTCAGCTTCTTCTTTCTTAACGTTTTCTTTAATAGGTTTTGGTGCATTATCAACTAATTCTTTAGCTTCTTTTAAGCCTAAACCAGTGATAGCTCTAACTTCTTTTAATACAGCGATTTTGTTAGCACCTGTTTCAGCTAAGATAACTGTAACTTCTGAAGCTTCTTCTGCTGCACCTTCAGCTGCTGCTGCTGGAGCTGCTGCTGCTACTGCTACTGGAGCTGCTGCTGATACGCCGAATTTTTCTTCCATAGCTTTTACTAATTCAGCTGCTTCTAATAATGTTAATTTTTCA
>CADCPD010000021.1 GCA_902803265.1 uncultured bacterium
AGCTGTTTCAGCGTTAACATCAGCTTGGTTACCGATTGAAATAAATTGAGCAAAACCTAAGTTAAGGTCTTTAAGGATATTCAAGATACCGCCGCCTAAAGCACCTGATTGAGAAACGAAACCGATATGTCCACGTTCAGGTAATGATTCAGCGAAACATCCGTCCATTCTAACTTCAGGTAATGTGTTAACAACACCTAAGCAGTTAGGACCTACACATCTCATACCGTATTCGTTTAATTTTTCTACTAATTGTTTTTCAAGTTCAGCACCTTCTTTACCTGTTTCTTTGAAGCCTGCTGTGATGATACATAAACCTGTGATACCCTTTTCGTGGCATTGATCGATTGTACCCATTACGAATTTAGAGTTTACAACGATAATTGCTAAATCTACATCTTCAGGGATTTCATTTACTGTTGTATAAGCTTGTAAACCTTCGATAATTCCGCCTTTTGGATTTACAGGGTAGATTTTACCGTTAAATTTGTATTCTTGTAATCTTTTCATGATGTCAGAACCGATAGTGTGTTCTTTTGTAGAAGCACCTACTACGGCAATTGTTTTTGGTTTCATGATTTTGTCTAATAATTGTGCCATGTTTTCCTACCTTCCTTTTTTTTAGCTAATATATTTAACCTTATATTTTTAATATCCTTTATCAAGCCATTCGCGTATTCTGAATTTAGCACCTGCTTGTTTTGTTATTTTCTCACATTCTTTTATATCAACTTTATAATTTTTATAGCCTGTTACTACTGTTGCGGTCGTGTTAAATCCATTTTCTACACTCTGTTTTATAAAATCTTTTACACTGTCGTATGCATTTTCATTCTTGCACCCGCTTATTTGCATATAATCCTCGTTATTTGAAGCATTTAAACTTACTGATATTTCATCAACTATATTCTTTAATTCGGGGATTATGTTTTTATTATTAATTATATTTCCCTGACCGTTTGTATTTATTCTTATTTTAATACCCGCATTTTTAGATTTCAAATATTTTGATACATCTTTTAATAAATCCAATTTAATTGTAGGTTCACCATATCCGCAAAAAACAACTTCTTTATAATTTGAATATTTTTCTAATTGAGATTTTATTTTATCTAAAGTTACGTTTTCATTTTCAAGCCATAAATCTTTACCTTTAATAGGATTAGATAAATTTCTTATACAAAATACACAATTATTTGTGCATTTATTCGTGAGATTTATGTAAATAGTTTCAGGGTTATCTTGTGTAATAGAATAAACGTACGTATCAGGCATCGGATTTCCTTCCGAAAATATTATCACACAAGCGATTTTCTTTGTAAAGTGGTTTTAGAAAACAGGTTTTTCATCATCTATAACCATTTTGTCACTATTTAAAATATCAGGCATATCCAATATCGTGTAGATTTTTCCGTCTTTAACAATTTCGTTAAATATAAATGGTGCCGCATTTAGAAAATGGTCATTGAAAACTTCTTCTTCTGTTAACTCAAATATTTCAAAAATTTCATCTACTATAAAACCAAGCTGGCATTCATCTGAATTAATTATAATTATGTTCTTTTTATCAACATAATCTTGTTTTTTCAAGCCTAAAAAACTCTTCAAATTTATTACGGTATAAAATTTACCTCTAACAGCAATTAATCCTTCAACGAAATCTGCGGAGCAAGGAATTTCAGAAATATGTTTATTTTTTGCAATTTCTTTTACATAATTCAAATTCATAATGTAATTACTATTATTTAAAGTAAATGAGAGGAATTTTTCTTTTGCGAAAATATTTTGAAGATTTGTTGATTCACTTTTTTCTTTTAAATACTCGGCTCTTTCTCTAAATTTTTGCAAACTATATTTATCAATAGGGAAAAAGTTTTTTACATCATATTTTTTCTCATTAACTTTATTTTTTAACAAATCTTCCATAGTATACGCATTAAGAAGATTTATAGAATTAGAGTCTAATTTATATAAAGAATCTACCAAATTCTTTTCATCTGATAAAGGTAATTTTTGGATAAATTCCTGATTAATTTCTACAATATCATCTATATCTTCAGCAACTATACCAAAAATTGATTCATCAGTTTTTAAAATAATTAATTTTGTAGAAACATTATAAGGTTGAACATCAATATCAAAATAGCATCTGATATCAAAAATATTTATCATAAGGTTTTCATATTTTAAAAGCCCTATAGCATTATTCGGCATTTTTTGAGGATATTCAAGAGCCGGAAGCTTCATAACTTCTATAACGTTATCAATATTTACGGCATATTTTGTATATGCACAGTCAAATATCATATATAAATTTCGTTTATTTTCAAAATTAGCTATTAAATCAGCCATTATTCATCCTCTCCGGAATAAGTTAATACTTGATTTCTACCTGTTTCCTTTGCTCTGTATAAAGCTTTATCTGCACATTCTATCATTTGATGAGCATCTTCCAATTTATCCATGTTAGAACTTACGCCGATACTTGCTGTTAAGCTTATTTGAATACCGTTGAATATAAATTCATGAGTTTCAATTTTCTTTCTAAGTCTTTCCATCATTGTCATCGCTGACGGAATTGTTGTTTCTGTCATTATTATACCAATTTCTTCACCACCGTATCTGTATATCATATCAGAACGTCTGAAACTGTTTTTAATAATAGAAGAAACTTCTTTTAAAACATAATCGCCGTATTGGTGCCCGTAATTATCATTTACACTCTTGAAGTGATCAATATCAAGAATTGCAAAGCATAAATCTGATGGATATTTTCTTGATTTATTAAATTCTCTGTTAATAGAATAATCAAATTGACGACGGTTAGATAAACCTGTTAAACCGTCAGTAACCGATAAGAATTCAATACCTGAGAACAAGTAACTTGTCTTAAATAATGAAGTTAATTCTCTGACCATAATGTCATAGAAAATAAAATCCATGAAATTTTGTTCTTGTTTAGAGTAGAAACAAACACCACCAATAAGTTTTTCTTCAAATTCAAACGGAAGAATTAATGAAGCTTTGAATTCATTAGCAGAAATAATTCTCTTATCAAGATTTTCGTTGCTATCATTTACTACATCATGCCCGAAACCTGTAATTGAAAACTCCTTCATATTAGGCATTTTAGAAAAGAAATCTCTTTTAACTTTTTCAAGAACAAAGTTTGAAACAGAACAATTTTTAATATCAAAATGAAGTAAATATTTATTTGCTTCTTGAGCATGGTTAAAGAATATACCTGCCAAATCATATTCTAAAAATACCGATAACAAATCAAATGTATTTTGAATTAAAGCTTTTTCATCAGTATGATACTCATTTACCATATCCCTAAATGCATTCAGGAATGTATATTCTTCAATTTCATTTTTCATTAATTTTATAGTTTGAGATTGAATTGATTCACTACTTACAGGATGATTTTTTATTTGTTCTTTTGTTTCTTCATCCATTTCGTATTCATTAAGCAACTCTTCAATTACGAGCATTACCTCTTCGTATGGAGTATCTTTTCTTAAAACACTTTGAACATCAGATTTTTCAGCCCAATATTTGTCAACAGGCTTTACATTTTCTGAGAGAACAAGGAATGGTATTCTGCGCAAAATTTTATGACTTTTTAAAGTTTTGCAAAACTGCAAAGCACTAATATCTTCTATATCATACGCAGCAACAATTATATTCGGCACAAATTCAAATATTTTAAAATATGCCTCTGTAGTATTCTTCGCAATTTCTACAACAAAGTTCTGCAGCTGCAAACGTTCTTGAATAAATTTGATAAAATTTTCATCTTTATCTATTAATAATATTTTACGTTCCATAATTAAATTCTTTTATTTAAAAATAATTTGTATTACAATAATTATATTATAAAAATATTTTTAGTAAAAGGAGTAATTTATGCAAAATAAAGTTAAGTCAAATATCACCCATAAACTGAACGTAAAAAGCCTGTTTGATGTATTATTCTTTGTATTTACAATCTCAGCGGTTTGCATTTTTACACATTATGAGAAAATATCTATCATAAATTTGTTCATGCTCATGACAATACTTACAATTGTATATTTAATACAATACTACATGTCAAAAAGCTGGGTTGAAAAATCTATTTCTTCTATCGTTTACAAACAAATAAACTTAACTTCTGATAAAACAACTTCAATATTAAATCTAATAAACAAGCAAAAAAATATAGCAAACAAACATCTTACAGAAACAGATAATTATGCAACAACAGTTGAAAGCATGAAGAATATTTCTCAACAAACAAGAGATATTTTAAAAACTTTAACAGACAAAGCACAATCAACACTAATATATTCGGATAAAGAAAAAGATGCTCTAACAACAACGTCAGATAAAATATTCAATTTGAAACAAAAAATGCAAATCGTTGCAGAAATGATTCTTGATTTAACAAATACATTGCAACAGGTAAAAAATAGTTTGGCTGTAGTTGAAGATATAACAGAACAAACTAATATGCTTGCATTAAACGCATCTGTAGAAGCAGCAAGAGCCGGTGAACATGGTAAAGGTTTTGCAATTGTTGCAAGCGAAATAAGAAAGCTATCTGAAGAATCAAAAGAAGCTACAAATAAAATTGCTAACATGCTTACTAATATCCAAAATTCAGCAAGCACATCTGTTTTAGCAACAGAAGAAAGCAATAAAGAAGTTGATGTTGTAATAAAAGCTTCAAAAGAAACTTTATCAACACTTAATGAAATTTCACAACTTGTTAATGAAATATCTAAACCTATTGAACAAATCAATTCTTATGCAGATAGTCAAAGTAATCATTCAGCACAAATTTATTCTTCATTAAATGAAATTTCAACATGGCTTAACACATTCTTAGATACTGTTGATGAAAGCGTTGAAGAAATTAATTCTCTAAACAGTATGTCAACAACATTAAAAGAAAATATTTTAGATGAATAAAAAATATGGAATTTGCAGATAACGAATTAACAGAAATTTTAAATATTTTTCAAGTAGAAGCAGAAGAAATTATTTCAAAAATGAATAATTCGCTGCTTGATTTGGAAAGAAATCCTAAGAATAAGGAACTTATTCTTCTTTTATTCAGAAATGCACACAGTTTAAAAGGTGCAGCAAGAATGATAGGTTTTAATTCTATTCAATCTCTTGCGCATAAAATGGAAGATATTCTTGATTTAGCACAAGAAAATAAACTTATTTTAAACACAAAGATATCAGACATTTTATATAAAACTGTCGACATGATAGATGACATAATAAAAAATTCTGTACAAGCCGGTCAAGAAATTGCAGATTCATCAGAAGTCAATGAACAAATAAATATTCTCGACAATATAAAAAGTGTTGAAGAACAAAACATAAATGCAACGAATGAAACAATGGATTATAACAGAACGTTATTACATGATTCCATTGAAAAACTTAATTCTCTAATTGTAAATACTCTTATATGCATGATGAAATTAGAAGAAAACTGTGAACCTGAAATGATTGACAGAATGTCAAACTATGTTAACAGGTTGTTTGATTTATTCAATGACATTGGATTCTTCGAAATAAAAATGAATATGGAAAATACAAAATTAAAATTAGATTTTGTAAAACAAGCATCCTATAATCTCACAACCAGAGAATTAATTGAGATGCAAAATGATATAGCAAATATTATAAATGGTTTGTCAGCAACTTATGAGTTAAACGGTATTCCAGTTGTTGATTACTATTCATATGCATTTGACAAAATAAGTAAACCTTCTCAACAATATGAAGAATTTGTTTTTGTACAAAAAGTAGAAGAAAAGAAACCTGTAGTAGATGAAGAAGATTATCTGGACGGAGACAAAGAACCTGTTTCTGAAGTTGATAATACAATCACAACTGTTAATTTTGCAAATATAAGAGAAAAAATTCCATCATTAGAAACAGATATAACAGATATTTACGAAGTAAGAGAATTTTTTGACCATTTAGGTAAAAATTGCGAAAATGAAAATGCTCTAAAAATGATATCCGAAATTGTAAAAATTCTAAAATTTTCGGAAAAAACAAGTATTTGTCCAAATGAACAAGTATTAATGATAATAACCGGAGCAATTGATTACTTAGATGAATTATTGAATAACGGAAATGATACAGGTAACTTTGATCTTTTATTCCAACAACTCGAAATTATGATGCAATTGCTTGACATGACAAGCATAGCAGATGCCGGTAGTGCTTTGGATTTACCGCAAGTACAAGCTACTCCTGCAAAAACAAAAACAAACAGTGACTTTTCAAAAATATTTAATACAAGTGAAATAAAAACACTGCATGTAGATTCAAATAAACTTGATGTTCTTATTAATCAGTTAGGTGAATTAATAACAACAAAAACAAAAACAACAAAACAACTTACAAAATTTTCCGATATTATTAAAGAAATGGAAGATTTTCAAAAAGATTTTCTAAGAAATATAACTTCAATAAAAACTCTGGATAAAAAAATTACAAATCAAACATCTGATAATTTGTCGATATATTTGAAACAAACTTCAAATACTTTTATGGAAACATATCAAAAATTAACAGATATACTTAATGAAATAAATCTATTTAAAAGATTACATCAGGATGATGATGATAAATTATCATATTTGGTTGACGATTTAAGTTCAATGGTAAAAAATATTCGTGTATTACCATTCGCAACAGTATTTCACTTTTTTGGCAGAATGGTAAGAGATATTGCCAAAGAAAAAAACAAAAAAGTTGAACTAATAATAAACGGTTCCGATACAAATGCAGATAAAAATATAATAGAAGAAATAAAAAATCCATTAATTCATATTGTAAGAAATGCAATAGATCATGGTATTGAATCTCCTGAAAAACGTATGTCTTTGGGTAAAAATCCTACAGGTAAAATAACAATTAATGCTATGCACTCTGACAATAAAATTGTATTAGAAGTAATAGACGACGGACAAGGTTTTGATATAGAAAAAATAAAAGAAACAGCTATAGTAAAAGAATTCATAACACAAGATGAATTAGACCAAATGACAGAAGATGAAATAATTAATATGGTTTTCTGGCCAGGATTTACAACAGATGATAAAGTAACAGATATTTCAGGAAGAGGTATTGGGCTTGATGTTGTAAAATCAAAAATGATGCAATTAAACGGGCAAATAAGATTAATAACTGATATAAATAAAGGCAGCTGTTTAAGACTTGAATTGCCATTAGCAATGTCAACAATGAATGCTTTCATAATAAAATCTGCTCAAAAATTATTTGCAATTCCAATGAATAATGTAACAACAGTTATTTCAAGACCTGTTGATAAAATTTTTGTAAATGACGGACAGTTAACAATTTTATATAACGAAAAAAATATTTCAGTTTATGATTTATCAAAAATAATGAATCTTAAAAATAGTGTCGAAAACTTGTCAAATAAAAAAACCATAATGATAATGGAAGCCGATAATAAAACTATTGGTATTATAGTAGATGAATTAGTAGGTACAGAAGAAGTTCTACATAAAAAACTTGCACCACCTATACAAAAAATTAAAAACATCTCAGGTGTTACAACTCTTGCCGGTGGAGAAATCTGCTTAATTCTGAATGTATCAGATATAATGAAAAATTCAATGTCTTTATCAAATAAAACAATTGAAACTAAAAAGATAAAAAGTCTTGAATATAAATCAGGTAAAAGCAATTTAAATAAAAGAATTTTAGTAGTAGAAGATTCTGTAATCGTAAGAACTCTAACAAAAAACATTCTGACACTTGAAGGTTTTAATGTGGAAACAGTCTTCAATCCTATAGAAGCATTCAATAAATTAAAACAAACTCATTATGATGCAATAATAACTGATATAGATATGCCGGAAATGAACGGATTTGAATTTTTAGAAACTCTAAAAAAAGATAAATTAAAGTCAAAAATTCCGGTTGTCATAATGACATCAAACGATAAAGACGAATACAAAGAACGAGCTAAATCATTAGGAGCTGTAGATTATATAGTAAAAAATGATTTTAGACAGCCAGCATTCATTAAACACATAAAAGAAATATTAAGCAAATAATAAACCAAAAATTTTGAAAATAAATATGTTTATGATAACATCATCTAGTAAAGACATAATACAACCTATAAAAATAGAAAAACTTAAAAAGGAGAATTTATGATATCTGTAAACGATTTAAAAACAGGCTTAACACTTGAATTAGATAACGGTCTATGGACAGTAGTTGATTTCTTACACGTAAAACCAGGTAAAGGTGCAGCATTTGTAAGAACAACATTAAAACACGTAGAAACAGGCAGAGTTGTAGAAAAAACATTCAGAGCCGGTGAAAAAGTTGCAAAAGCTATGTTAGAACGTAGAGATATGCAGTATTTATATAAAGAAGGTTCAGGTTATGTAATGATGGATTCAGAAAACTATGAACAAATTACATTAACACAAGAACAAATTGGAGATGGAATAAAATATTTAAAAGAAAATATGAATGTATCAGTATTGTTACACGACACGAAAGTTGTAGGCTGTGATATCCCATCACACGTAGAACTTGAAGTTGTAGATACACCTCCTGCAGAAAAGGGTAATACAGCTCAAGGCGGAACAAAACCTGCAACAACAGAAACAGGTGCAGTAGTTAACGTACCGTTCTTTGTTCAAAACGGTGACAGAATAAGAATTGATACAAGAACAAATGAATACTTAGACCGTTGCTAGTATTCATTTTGAAAGGTTATAATTATGGATATTAAATATGTTGAAAAACTTGCAAAGTTAGTTGATGAACATCAATTAACAGAATTAACCGTAACAGAAGGTGAAAGTCAATTAACATTAAAAAAAGAACCTGCAAAAAATGGTGAAGCAGTCCAATTTGTACCGTCAGTACAAAAGGAGCAACCTGTTGAAATAAAAGAAGAACCGGTTGAAGAGAAAAAAGAAGAAAGAAAAACAAACAAAATTATAAAATCACCAATGGTAGGAACTTTTTATAAAGCTCCTTCTGCTGGTGCGCCACCTTTTGTTGAAGTAGGAGGCCTTGTTGCACAAGGTGAAGTTGTCTGCATAATTGAAGCAATGAAATTAATGAATGAAATCGAATCTGATTATTCAGGAAAAGTTGTTGAAGTTTGTGTTGAAGACGGACAACCTGTGGAATACGGTCAAGTTTTAATGTATATTGAATAAAGGTATTTAATATTATGTTTAAAAAAGTTTTGGTAGCAAACCGTGGTGAAATTGCGGTTAGGGTAATTCGTGCATGTAGAGAATTGGGTATTCCGACAGTTGCAATATACTCAGAAGCTGATGCAGAATCTTTGCACGTAAGATTGGCAACTGATGCATATTGTATCGGACCAAATGAACCCTCTAAAAGTTATTTAAATATTCCGGCAATAATGTCTGCAGCTGATGTTTCAGGAGCAGATGCAATCCACCCTGGATACGGATTTCTATCAGAACGTCCTGATTTTGTTGATATTTGTGATAAACACAATATTAAATTCATAGGTCCAAGCGGAGATACTATGAGATTAATGGGTGATAAAGCAAATGCAAGAAAAACAATGATAGAAAACAATGTACCGGTTACACCTGGGACAGATATATTAGGATCAATAAAGGAATGTCTTGATTTTGCTAATAAAGTAGGATATCCGATAATAATAAAAGCAACAGCAGGTGGTGGCGGAAAAGCAATGAGAGTTGTGAGAAACGCTGAAGAATTGCCTGAATTAATGAATATTTGCCAACAAGAAGCAGAAAATTATTTTGGTAATCCTGATGTATATGCAGAAAAATTTTTAGAAAATCCAAGACATATAGAAGTACAAATAATAAGTGATAAATACGGTAATGTCGTTCACGTTGGAGAAAGAGATTGCTCAATACAAAGACGTCATCAAAAACTAATAGAAGAAGCACCTTCTTTCGTAATAGATGAAAAAACCAGAAAAGCAATGGGTGAAGCTGCGGTAAGAGCAGCTAAAGCTATTAACTATGAAGGTGTCGGAACATGCGAATTTCTACTTGATAAAGACGGTAAATGGTATTTTATGGAAATGAATACCAGAATTCAGGTTGAACATTGTGTAACAGAAATGATATCAAGAATAGATCTTGTAAGACAACAAATAAGAGTTGCTGCAGGAGAAGAACTTGAATACACTCAAAAAGATATAAAACTTGTAGGTCATGCTATTGAATGCAGAATTAATGCAGAAAATCCAGATAAAAACTTTATACCATGTCCTGGTAAAATAGAAGGTTACGCTGCACCAGGAGGTTTTGGAATAAGAGTTGATTCTCATGTTTATCCGGGATATAAAATTCCACCTTATTATGATTCTTTAATAGGAAAATTAATTTGTTGGGGACAAACAAGAACACAAGCAAGAAGAAGAATGTATCAAGCTTTAAAAGAATACGTAATTACAGGAATTGAAACAACAATACCATTCCATTTAGAAATTGTAGAAGATGAAGTTTTTAAAAGCGGTAATTTCAATACAGGCTATATAGAAGATTATTTAAAAAGAACTCATAGAATTTAAATATAGAAAAGGCGAACATTTAAAAGTTCGCCTTAAATTTACTTTCTAAATATATTATCCCTATTCTTCCTATTCTTCCTATTCTTCCTCTTCTTCTCCCTCTTCTGTTTTATCTTCAACCTCTGCAACTTCAACACCCATAGCTTTTAAATTAGCTCTGGCCTTTGGTGCAAGGGCTGTATCAGAAAAATTCTCTAAAATTGTTTGAAAACATTCAATAGATTCCGAATTCATTTCTCTCAATCTATAAATACATCCTGCTTTGTAATATAAAGGTGCAAGTACGATATCAGGAGAAACAAGCATTTGATTGTCTAATTTAATTTTTACATCAATTAAATTTCTATTATCATCAGGAGATAATAAAGCATTACCGTAAACTTTTTTTGTTAAATTATCTATGGTATCAGACATAGTTTGAATTTCTTCTGCTGAAACTTTTTTACCTTTTTTAGCTGCGGAAGCATCCAAACAAAATGCTGTAATTACAAAGATACCTAATATTATAATCAATAATGCTTTTTTCATTACCTACCTACTCCCTATTCAGTATTTATATTTTATAATAAAACCTTGCAATTGGGTCTCATACAAATGTATGATATTATCATGGATTTAAAAAGTAAATTATACCAAATGTTTATCTTGGGTGTAGATGATAAAAACACCTACAAAGCTCTGGAACAAGGACTTTCAGGGGTTATATTTTTCACAAAAGATATCATATCAATCCAAAGGTTTAAATTTTTAATACGAGATTTAAAATTGCATTCTAAAATTCCGCCGTTTTTATCAATTGATCAAGAAGGTGGTAGAGTAGAGCGCACAGAAAATATCCATAATGGGAAAAAATATTTAAGTGCAAAATATGCCTTTGCAAAAGGTTTAAACTATTTAGAAAAGCAAACAGATGAGATTTCAAAAGAATTAAAAGATTACGGAATAAATTTAAACTTTGCACCATGTACTGATGTTAATTCAAATCCAAATAATCCAATTATAGGTGAGCGTGCGTTTTCGGATAATACCGACGAAGTTATAAAAGGCGCGGGAATTGTAATAAATACTTATAGAAAAAATGGTATAATCCCTTGTATAAAGCATTTTCCGGGACATGGAGATACAGAAAAAGACAGCCATTTAGAATTACCCGTTTTAAATCAATCACTTGAAGATATGGAAAAAATTCATATAAAACCTTTTAAAGAATTGATTAAAAAAGATATAGAAATGGTTATGGTGGCACATCTTCAAGCCAAATGTTTCGGAAAAGAAATACCTACAAGTTTAAACAAAAATTGTATTGATTATATAAGAAACAAATTAAACTATGATGGTGTATTGATTTCCGATGATATGTATATGAAAGCAATAACTAATAATTATGGCTTTGAAAAAGCATGTCTTATGGGAATAAATGCAGGTTTGAACTTGTTTATTTATAGAGATGCAAGTGATGAAGTTATAGAAATGATAGATAATATTTATCAAAAAGCTTTAAAAGATATAAATTTGCAAGAAAAAATTGAAACTTCTTGTGAAAAAATAATAAAACTGAAAGAAAAAACTAATTTACTCAAAAACCATATTGACTGATTCTGTCAATTTATTTTTTAATCTGTCTAAATATGAATTAAATAATTTATATTCTTCTTCGGTATAAAGATTTTCAAGGTCTTTTGCATACTTTTCAAATATTACACCAATCTCGTTATAAAGTTTATTTCCTAAATCTGTTAATTGAATTTTTTTTACCATTCTGTTGTTCTTTATATCAATAAATCTTTTTATAAGTTTTTTTTGCTCCAAAGAATTTAAATCTTTACTTAAATTAGCAGTACCTCTTAATAAAATTTTTGCTAAATCTCTTTGATGAATATTTTGATTTGTTTTTAAAGTATGAATAATATCAAATTCATTAAAAGAAACATTTGTATTTTTATGTTTATTAAAAAATCTTATTGCGAAAATTTTTAAGATTTTTGATGTATGACCAATATTTGAAAATAAATCTCCATTGTTTTGAGTCATAATTACCTCTTTCAAAATAATATTATCATAAACATTTTCTTTACATAATATTGTTTTTATTATATATTGTAAATACAATATAAGGAATAATCAATAATATGTCTAAGGAAACTATTCAAACAGAATGGAAACCAAAGTCAAGCCTATTATTAATAACAATAGCTGTCATGCTTGCAACGTTTGTCGAAGTTTTGAATACTTCTATTGCAAATGTGGCATTAAAAACTATTGCCGGAAGTTTTTCAATTTCAAACGATGAAAGTCTTTGGATAGTAACATTATTCCTGATAGCAAGCAGTATTTTATTACCAACAACTGATTGGTGTTGCAGCGTAATTGGCAGAAAAAAGTTTTTATTATTCTGTATATCACTTTTTGGTATATCAGCATTTATATGTGGAATAGCACCAAATTTTGAAATAATGTTGATCGGAAGAATTTTTCAAGGTTTAGGCGGTGGTTGTCTTTTACCACTTTCACAAGCAATTTTACTTGAAAGTTATCCAAAAAGTGAACATGGAAAAGCAAATGCCATATTTGGATTTGGAGTAACAGTTGCTCCAATCCTTGGACCGATAATAGGTGGCTGGCTTACTACAAATTATTCATGGAATTGGGTATTTTTTATAAGTTTACCATTTTGTATTGCTGCTTTTATTATGGTTATGCTATATATTGAAGATCCGCCATATCTTAAAATTGTTGGATTGCATAAAATTGATTACATAGGACTTTTACTTTTAATAGTTTGGATTTCTAGTTTTCAAGTAATGGTTGATAATGGACAAAAAAACGGTTGGTTTGATTCTGCATATATACAAAAACTTGGAATTACCTCTTTAATTTCATTTATTTTATTGGTTTGGTGGGAATTAAAAATAAAAAATCCATTATTAGATTTAAAAATATTTAAAAATTGGAATTATGCTTTTGGTACATTTATTTTAACAGTTGTATTTGGAATATGTTATGGTTCAATTGCAATATTACCTATGTTTTTGCAAAGTTTATTAGGATATGATGCATTTTTAAGCGGACTTGCAGCAGGTCCAATGGGTGTAGGTTCATTTTTGGGTATTATAACAACAGGAATTTTAGCAACAAAAGTAGATTTGAGAAAGCAGTCTATGGCAGGAATTCTTATAATTTCGATAGGGTGTTTTATGTTTTCATCTTTAAATCTCAATATTGCAATCACAAATGTGATATTACCTAATATTATTGTTGGATTTGGAATGACATTTGCTATTGTTCCAACTACAACATTGTTATATTCTAATATTTTAAAACAACAAATGACGAATGCATCAAGTTTACAAAATCTTGTAAAAAATGTGGGATGTGCAGTTGGAACTTCTTCTGTTGGTTTTTTGGTATCAAGATATTCTCAAATTCATCAAACTTATCTTGTTGATAATATGACAATGTTAAATCCTGTATTTGAAGAAAAATTTAATATGATTATTGCAAGTTTTATGCAAATGGGGAATGATATTGTAACTGCACAATTGAAAGCAGGGGTCCAATTGTATAATTTACTTTTGCAACAATCTGTTCTTAGTGCGTATATGAGTGCATACAAAATTTATGCAATTGTAATATTTATTATTTTCCCTCTTGTATTTATTTTAAAGAAAGTCGAATATAAGTAAAATTAAATTAAATCATGCTCAATAGGTAACATTTTATCAAAGGTGTAAAAAGTTTTAAAACCTATTTCTAATAATTGTTTTTGAACATCAGCTATTTTCGCTCCAAAATGTTCAATACTGTGTGAATCACTTCCGAGTGTCAGAATTTCTCCGCCTAAATCTTTATATAATTTTAAAATATCAACGGACGGTGTTAAATCAGGTATCTTGTATCTAAAACAAGATGTATTAACTTCCAATCCTTTTCCGTCTTTTATAATTTGTTTTAAAATTTCTGCAATAAAGTCTTTTACTTTTTCAAAAGGATAATATGTTTCGTCATATCTTCGTACTAAATCCAAATGTCCTAATACGGAATAATTTTTATAAATCTTAGTTACATCAATAATTTCCTGATAATATCTTTCATTATATTCTTTTTGAGTTCTACCTTCAAAAAAATCTTTATTCCATAACATCTTTTTATCTACGGTGTGAAATGACAGAAGAACAAAATCAAGAGGCAAAGATTTAAATAGTTTTTCAAATTTATCAATATTAAAAATTTGCATACCAAATTCAGCACCAAGTTTAATACTGATATTATTACCGTATTTATCTAAAACTTCATTATATTCTTTTAAATATTTTTTTTCTTCAATACCATTTAAATCGTTAACATCGTAATCCTTATGATCAGTAAAACATAATTCATCAAAACCTATATTCAAAGCCTTTTCGACATATTCATACATTTTGACTTTTGAATCGTCGCTGTTATGTGTGTGTAAATGATAATCTGCAAGCATAATAAACCTTTCTGATATTATTTTACAATAAAAAGCAAAAAAAAAATGGTCAAACCGAGAGAGTCTGACCAAAAACTTTAAAATAGAGAGAGAGAGTATAAATTTGTTATTTTGAAATCTTTTTTAAATTAGCTTAAAATTAATTGTTACTTAAAACTAATTTGAAAGTTGCCATATTTTTAATAGCTAACATTTTGTGTTTATTGTGTTGAGAATTAGAAATTTCGAATATTCTGCACATTCTACGGATTTCTTCTTGCTTAACGAACGAATCAGCTCTATAAACGTTGTTAATTGGATCTGTTACAACTGACATTATAGTGTTTAATTCTTGTTCTTTCATTCTGAAATCCTCTCTTATCTCTTACTCTTATATAAAGTAAATTTTGTAAAAGAAATTGCCTTTTTTGGGTTATAAACTTAACATTTGTTTACAATTTTGATTTTTAAGATTTTGATACTAGAATTAAATACGGAGGAAAATCAATGAAGACAAAGATATTAACAATATTAACAGCATTTATTTTTTTAGTATCAACAGTTGCTGTATACGCAGACACAGTATATAAATCAAAAGCAGAAACAAAAAGAATACCAAAAGGTACAAAATTCCAAATTCAATTACAAGAACCATTGAGTACAAAAACTAATCAAACAGACGATTATTTTTCTGCAATATTATTAAATGATGAAAAAACTCAAACAAATGTTGTGCTTCCAGCAGGTTCATTAATAAGAGGTAGCGTTTCGAAAATTACACCGGCAAGAAGATTATCAAGAGGCGCAGTTTTGTATTTAGACTTTGATCACATAGTAACTCCAAGAGGTCGTCAAATGCCTTTAGACATGGCTGTTTACGCAACAATGAAAACAACTTTTGACGGGGGATTATACGAAAAATCTGGTTATGGAGAAGCCTTACAAGATAATTGGGATAAGACAAAAGATATAACCTCAACATCTGTTGATTTTGCAATTGATGCTGATGTTCCAACCGCACTTAAATTTGTAACAACACCTTTCTGTGCTCTAGGTGGAGCAATAGGCGGCGGAGCCTATTTATTAGGTGACAGTATTGCAGATTTGTTTAAAAAAGGCGCAGATGTATCATTTAATCAAGGTGATATTTTAACGGTTGTTTTAACAAATGACATTGATGTACCTGTTAACTAATATTTAGTTAAATAATAACAAAAAAGGCGGTTTCGATAAATCGAAACCGCCTTTAAAATAATAAATTAAAAGCGGACGATTATAAAATCGTCCGCTTTTGAAATATATATAATATTTTTATTATAATATTTCTCCAATTGCTTTGTATTGAGCCATACGGTTTTTAGCATCTTCTTCCGCTTGTTTGTAAAGATCTTCAGCAGCTTCAGGATTTGTTTTCATCAATGATTTATAACGTCCTTCTGACTTAATAAAGTCTTGATATTCTGCTGTAGGTTCTTTAGCATCCCATGTGAATGGTTTTTCTGCTTCAGGATTATATCTGTATAGAGGGAAGTATCCTGCTTCAACCGCACGTTTTTGTTCTGTTTGAGTTTTACTCATATCAATACCGTGTGCGATACATGGTGCATAAGCAAAGATGATTGATGGACCATTATAAGCTTCAGCTTCTTGGAATGCTTTTAGAGTTTGGTTTCTGTCTGCACCCAAAGCAACTGATGCAACATATACATAGCCATATGACATACTCATCAAGCCCATGTTTTTCTTATATGTTGGTTTACCACCTGTTGCAAATTTAGCTACAGCACCTGTTGGTGTTGATTTAGAAGCTTGACCGCCTGTATTTGAGTAAACTTCTGTATCAAGTACCAATACATTTACGTTTTTGTTTTGTGCAAGAACGTGGTCAATACCGCCGTAACCGATATCGTTTGCCCAACCGTCACCGCCTA
>CADCPD010000022.1 GCA_902803265.1 uncultured bacterium
CTTTATCAGCTATTGCTTTAAATGCGTTAACCATACCACCTGATTTTTGAATTAACTCTTTGAAATTTTGAACACCGAGTTGTTTAAAAACAATAGCAGCTTCTTTACTTTCACGAGTCATACCTGCAATAGCGGCTTTTAATTGATGATGAGCTTGTGCAGCAGGTTGACCAGTAGTTGTTAGAGATGCAACAGCCGCCAAATAATCATCAAGTTCTATTCCTGCAGCAGCAACTGTTCCTGCAACAGAACCAAAGCCTTGTGCAATTCCTGAAATTGTAGTCTTACCGAATTTAACTGTTTTAAAAATAGTGTCATAAACTTTATCTGCTTTTTCGCCCTGTAGTTGAAATGCATTTAATGATGAGGTTACGAGGTCAACGGCTTCTGAGGTTGAACCTAACCCAGTTAAGCCTAATTGTGCGGATTTTTCTAAAACCTTAAATTGCATATCTGCATTTATTCCGGCAGAACGGATATCATATAATGCAGAAGTTAAACCATCAAGAGCAACAGGAGTTCGTTTGGCAATTTCAAGAACTTCATCTTTCATCGCTGTAAAATTTTCAACATTAGTATCTATCAGTGTTGAAACATTTGCCATCTGCTTTTCAAAATCAGCTGCCATTTTTAAATTTGCTGCACTTATACCAACAGCAATACCTCCCATTACGGTTGCAGATTTTCCGATTTTATCAAGATCACTAGAAATATCTTGAAGTTTGTTCTTCATCTTTTCAAACTGTTCGTTTGATTTTGCAACGGCATCACGAATTACCCTCGACATTTTATCGAAGGCAACAAGTGTCATTGAAATTTTCATATCAGATTCGAGCATTGTTCCTCAAGAGAATTACTGTTATGTAATGAATAAGTAATTGCTTGGCTGCACCAGTAAGAGAGTTCCTCAATCGGCATTTGACCAAGTTCTGTATATTGCCATCCTGTTGTTTTAGCAAGATGTATTATTGCTTGACTATCTGGGATTAAATCTAAGCAACGATCTGTTCGATTTCTTTCGCAGTTAAATTCTTTCCCTCTGTCAGAATTTTTTGAGTTGGTACTTCTACAGCCCTTGCATCTTGAAACTTTCCCGATATTTCTGCCTGAAGAGCAATAACATCTTCAAGGTCAAGTTCTAAAATATCTTCGTAAACTAACTGTTGTCCATCTATTTCAACCAATTCTGCAATCAATGCATATGGGATTTCTTCAGAGGTTTTTGCTTTCTTTTGTGCTTGGAATAAGTCAAAACCTTTACCTTTACGAAGCACGGCTGTTTTTCCTGATGGAAGAGTAAGTGTTTTTGTCATAATTTTATGCTCCTTATAAATTTTTGTTATTCAAGTTAAATTTTTATACCGTTCAAATGCTGTTCAAATGACACGAGATTAAATTTTTATGGTCGGGGTGGTATAAAGTTACCATGTGAGATATTTAATAGGTCTTTAAAACGATTCTGTGATTTTTAAAGTTTCGTATTTTTTTCTTGTTGTTATATCAACAGGGGAGTATGGAACAGAACAAGCAATTAAAGCCAATGCTAATGCCCAAAACCTGTCTGCGTGTCCGTTTACTTCAGATGAATCTGCATCAAATCTTATATTTCCTGCTTTTGTTGTTACTTTGCAAATAGAGTGTAAATCTTCTCTGATATCGTGTTCAGTTGGAATTACAATTTTTTTATCTTCAAAGTTTGTGCGCAAATTATATGCCATTTCTTCTTTTGATTTATTTGTGAACATTACAGCTTCCACTCTGTATTGTCCAAAATCTTTTTGTGCTGTTTCTGCTAACTGCATCCCAAGTCCTGTGCTATCAATACAACATCTTCTTAATTTTGGATGTTTTAATATTTCAGATAAAATTTCATATTGGATATGAAACGGTGTTTTTTCAAGAACTTTTACTTTTCTTGTGAATTTATTATTTTCAAACCGTTCCAAACACCAAATAACGGTTAAATCTTTTCTTCTGCCGACATCGATACCGACATATAAATCACCTTTTATTTCATCAAGTGATTTTAGAATCTTTCTATCTAATAATTCTTTTAGTAGAAGTTCAACTGCGACTGAGTGATTTGGAAGTGGAGCTTCTGTATAATCTTTTTTACTTCCATTCACTGAGATTTTATAATCTCCCATATCCATTCCAATTCTTTCAAAAATACCTTCTGCTAATACCTTTTCTTCTGGC
>CADCPD010000023.1 GCA_902803265.1 uncultured bacterium
CACTCTGAAAGAAGACAATATTTCTCAGAAACTGATGAAATGATTAATAAAAAAGCAAAAGCAATATTAAAAGGCGGTTTATTACCGATTATCTGCTGCGGTGAAACTTTAGAACAAAGAGAAGCAGGACAAACAGATGCACATATTACATCACAAATAAAAGCTGCGTTAGACGGTATTTCATCAGAAGATGTTGCAAAATCAGTAATTGCTTATGAACCTATCTGGGCAATCGGAACAGGTAAAACTTGCGATGCTGTAGAAGCAAACAGAGTAATTGCTATGATAAGAAACGTAGTAAAAGAAGTTGCAGGAGCAGAAGCTGCAGAAGCTATCAGAATCCTATATGGCGGTTCAGTTAAACCTTCAACTATTGAAGAACAAATGAATCAATCTGATATTGATGGCGCATTAGTTGGCGGAGCTTCTTTAAAAGCTGATAGCTTTAATGAAATTATTGTAAACACAATGAAAACTATGTAATGATTTTGTAAAATAATATCCGATTATTAAATAATCGGATATTATTTTAATATAAACAAGGAGAAGACAATGGCACAACAATTCCCAAATCAACCTCAAATAAAGGTTAGAACAGCTATTTTATTATTCATAAAATCTGCTGCACAACCCGTAGTTTTGTATACGGCAAATCCTTTAAGAGATTATGAAGATTTAAAAAATGCAATGAAAACTCCAAATGTTATAGTAGAAAAAGATGCAATGGGACCTATAAAAAGAATCTGTATAGCATCAAATAATATATTAGGAATAATGTTACAGGATGAACAATACTCATAAAGTTCTAATTGAAGATATTGAACAAGCTACAAATAAAAAACTTGAATACAAATTTGATGATGTAATCGAAGAAATTCCGTCAAATGGCAACATTCAAGCAGATTTAGTACTGGAATCTTTAGGGGAATTTATAAAAATATCAGGAAATATTAAGCTAATTGCAAAATTAGAATGCGATATTTGTTTAAATGAATATGAAGAAAATATGAATTTTGAAATTGAAGAAATGTTTGCCAAAAATTCCCTAATGGAAGAATACGGGCAAGAATTAGAGCTTAAAGACGGACAATTTATAACCGATTTAAACGGCGAAAACGAAATCGATATAAAAGATTTATTGTATCAATCTGTAATAATTAATTTACCAGATAAAAAGGTTTGTGGTATAAAATGTAAAGAGGGTTTTTTCGAAACAGATGAAACATACAAAATTCCCGATGCAAGAATGGAAGTTTTTAAAAATATAAAAGTAGACAGAAAATAATAGAAAGGTATTAAAAATGGCAGTACCAAAGAAAAGAACCGGTGCATCAGCACAAGCAAAAAGAAGAGCAAATTGGAAAGCAATAAAACCTACAACAACTACATGTAAAAATTGTGGAGCTACAGTATTAACTCACACAGTATGTACTGAATGCGGTTATTACAAAGGAAAGGCAGCAAGCATAAAATCTCCTGATTACGTAGAAACAACTGTATCAGAAGAAAAGAAAGCTCCTAAAAAATCTTCAAAAAAAGCTAAAAAAGAAGAAGTTGTAGTTGAAGAAACAGCAACAGAAGTTGAAGCAAAAGCTGAAGAAACAACTGAAGCTCCTGCAGAAACAGAATCAGAAGAAAAAACAGAAGAATAATAAAATACAAAATAATATTCAGGGGATAAAATGACAAGAATAGCAGTAGATGCAATGGGTGGAGACCATGCTCCTCATGAGATAGTGGCAGGAGCACTTTGGGCTGCTCAAGAATATGGAGTGGCCATTGAATTCGTTGGTAAACAAGATCAAATAGAACATGAAATAGACCGAGTAAGCAAAAACGGTGTAATTTCTAAATGCGGCGGATTTAAAACAAAAAGAGTAAAAATTGATGTTGATAAATTAGACATCAAAATTACTCACGCTTCAGAAGTTATAGAAATGGGAGAAGCTCCTGCACAAGCTATTCGTAAAAAGAAAAAATCATCAATAGTATTAACTGTTGATGCTGTTGCAAGCGGAAGTTCTGATGCTGTAGTTGCTGCAGGGTCAACAGGTGCAGCTATGGCTTCAAGTTTGTTTGGATTAGGCAGACTACACGGTATAGACAGACCTGCTATTGCTGTTACTTTGCCAACATTGAAAAAACCTATCGTTTTGATTGATGGTGGAGCAAACAGTAGTTGCACACCTGAAATGTTATATCAATTTGCGGTAATGGGTACAATATTCTCAGCAAATGTTTTGGGCGTAAGAAATCCTAAAATCGGTGTTTTAAATATTGGTGAAGAAGCCGGTAAAGGTAATGATTTAGCTCAAAAAACTTATAAATTACTTGAAGCTCAAACAAGATTAAACTTCATCGGAAATGTTGAAGGTAAAGAAATCTTCTCAAACATTTGTGATGTGGTTGTTTGTGATGGCTTTGTAGGTAACGTTGCATTAAAAATTACAGAAGGCTCTGGCTCAATGTTATTCAAAATGCTAAAAGAACAATTTACAAAAAATATATTCACAAAATTGGTTGGTGCAATGGCATTACCATTAATGATGGATATTTATAAAAAGACAAACTACGAAGAATACGGCGGAGCTATTCTTTTGGGTGTTAAAGGTATAACAATTATTTCTCACGGCAGAAGTAAAGCTTATGCAATTAAAAATGCAATAAGAGTTGCAAAAGAAGCTGTTGAAACAGGCGTAAATAAAAAAATTGCCGAATTAATAGAGAAGTAAAATATGAAACTACTATAGCAGATGTTAAATAAAATAACAGTTATTGATTATACATTCAGTAGTTGTTATTTTATTTTTAGATGGGGATAAGTATATGAAAAAAGTTGCATTTATATTTCCGGGACAAGGTTCTCAAGCCGTAGGCATGGGAAAAGATTTGTATGATAATTTTGAAGTATCAAAAAATATTTTTGATAAAGCAAATGAAATTTTAGGAAAAGATATAAAAAAGCTATGCTTTGAAGGTGATGAAGAAGCATTAAAGCAAACTGTTAATACTCAACCTGCAATATTAACAACATCAATTGCAGCATTTGAAGCTCTAAAAACATTGGTTGATATAAAACCTGAATATGTTGCAGGTCATAGTTTGGGAGAATATGCCGCATACTATGCAGCAGGAGTTTTGGATTTAGAAAAAGCTTTAATTCTTATTCAAAAAAGAGCGGATTTAATGAGTGAATCACCGTCAGGAGCTATGAGTGCAGTTATAAATGCAACAGATGAACAAATAAAAACAGCTTTGAAAAAAGCATATGAAGCAGGTTATGTTGATGTTGCAAATTATAATTCGCCATCACAGGTTGTTTTAACAGGTGAAGCAGAGGCAGTTGAAAGAGCTGGTGAAGTTTTAACTCTTATGGGTGTAAAAAGAGTTATACCATTAGCTGTTTCGGGAGCATTTCATTCAAAATTAATGCAAAGTGCAAGTGAAAAGTTTGAAGAATTTTTGGAAAATATTGAAATAAATAATGCTCAAATTCCTGTAATAACAAATGTTGATGCAGAAATAACAACAGAAAACTTTAAACCAAAAATGAGCAAGCAAATTTGTTCTTCCGTATATTGGTCACAAACTATTCAAAAAATGATAGATAATGGAGTAGAAGTTTTTGTAGAAATCGGAAATGGTAAAGTGTTAAGCGGTTTGAACAAAAAAATAAGTTCTGATATTATAAGTTATAACGTATATGACAAAGCAACATGTGTTGAAGTTGCGGAAAAATTAAAAGAGGTATTATAATGAGCGAAAAATTAGCATTAGTAACAGGCGGTTCGAGAGGTATAGGCGCTGCAGTTGCAAAAGAATTGGCAAGTGCAGGTTATGATGTTGTAATAACATATGCCGGAAATGAAGAAGCCGCTAATAAAACGGTTGAAGAATTAAAAACATTAGGCGTTGATGCCGGTGCTTATAAATTTGATGTTTCAAATAATGAAGAAACAGTAAATGTTGTAAATGAAATTATTGAAAAATACGGCAGAGTTGATGTTCTTGTAAATAACGCAGGTATTACAAGAGACGGTTTATTTATGAGAATGAATAAAGATAACTGGGATGCAGTTATAAATACAAATTTATCAGGCGCATACAATGTTACACAACCAATTGTAAAAGTAATGATGAAACAAAGAAGCGGTGTTATTATTAACATGGCAAGTATTGTAGGTGTTTATGGTAATGCAGGACAGGCAAATTATGCAGCTGCAAAAGCAGGTATTATCGGCTTTACAAAATCATTGGCTAAAGAATTAGCTTCAAGAAACATCAGAGTGAATGCAATAGCTCCCGGATTTATTGCAACAGACATGACAAAAGGGCTTGATGCTGAAAAAGTTGTTGAACATATTCCTTTAAAACGTCTGGGACAACCTGAAGATATAGCAAAAACAGTAAAATTTTTATGTGATGAAGGATCTTATATTACAGGTCAAGTAATTCAAGTAGACGGTGGACTCACTGTATAAAGTTACAAATATTAAACATATTTGCCAAATAAAATTTAGATAGTATAATTTAATAGTAAAGTTATTAATTACAAAATGAGGAAAAACGAATGAGCACATTAGAAAAAGTAAAAAAAGTAGTAGTAGATCAATTAAGCGTAGATGAAAGCTTAGTAACACCAGAAGCAAGCTTCACAGGTGATTTAGGTGCAGATTCATTAGATACAGTTGAATTAGTAATGGCATTTGAAGAAGAATTCGGTTGCGAAATTCCTGATGAAGAAGCAGAAAAAATTCAAACAGTACAAGATGCTGTAAATTACATTGATTCTCATTCTTAATTGAGTTCATAACTTTAAAATAGTATAAGAAAAAAGGATTTACAGACATTATTGTTTATAAATCCTTTTTCTTTTTAGTAGCGAGGAAATTTTTATGAGTAAAAGAAGAGTTGTAATAACCGGAATGGGAGCTTTAACTCCATACGGCGAAGGGGTAGACAAGTTTTGGAATGGTGTAAAAAACTGTGAAAGTTGTATTACAAAAGATGACGGATTAAAGATTACTTTAGAACAGCAAACAACACATATTTTTGGCAGAATATTACCTTATGACGAAGAAAAATATATGGATGCTAAAGATGCAAAACGTATGGATAATTTCGTTAAATATGCAATCGTAGCAAGTACAGAAGCAATGGAAGATTCAGGACTGGATATGGAAAAAGAAGATCCTTATAGAGTTGGTTGTTTAGTTTCATCAGGTGCAGGCGGATTTAAAACAATAGAAACAAATCACACATTAATGTTGAAAAGAGGCTATACAAAATGTTCTCCATTTACTGTTCCTGCTTTAATTTCAAATATGGCAGCAGGTAAAATTGCAATAAAATATGGGTTAAAAGGTGTAAATAAAGCAATTGTTTCAGCTTGTGCAACAGGTACACAATCAATTGGTGATGGTTTCAGAACTATTCAGTATGGTGATGCTGATGTAATTCTTGCAGGCGGTACAGAAGCTATTGTATGTAATATGGGCGCAGGTGCATTTTCTTCTGCAAGAACTTTATCAAAACGTAATGATGAACCTGAAAAAGCATCAAGACCATATGATATTGACAGAGATGGTTTTGTAATGAGTGAAGGTGCCGGAGTTTTGGTTTTAGAAGAATTAGAACACGCAAAAGCCCGCGGAGCTAAAATTTATGCAGAAATAATAGGTTATGGTCAAACTTGTGATGCTTACGATATGGTTGCACCGGATCCGACAGGACAATCTGCTGCAAAAGCTATGGAATTTGCGCTAAAAGATGCTGAAATAAAACCTGAAGACATTGATTATATTAATGCTCATGGTACAAGTACTCATGTGGGCGATATCGGGGAATCTCTTGCTATTGCTGATGTATTTGGGGATTTAGATAAAAATAAACACTTACTGGTAAGTTCTACAAAGAGTATGCATGGTCACTTAATTGCTGCAGCAGGAGCTGTTGAGGCTATAGTTTGTGTTAATGCAATGCATGATAGTATTGTTCCTCCAACTATAAATCTTGAAAACCAAGATCCTGAAGTTGCTAATTTAAATTATGTTCCAAATAAACCAATTAAAACCGAATTGAAATATACAATGTCGAATTCATTTGGCTTTGGCGGACATGATGCATCTTTAGTATTTAAAAAATACGAAGAGTAATAAATTAAACGCTAAAAAATGTTGAGCTGAAATTTTAAAACCATAAAAAGAAAAGTCGGTTTTATGTTTCAGCTCAACATTTAATTTTTGTTTTTTATTATTTTTAATTATTCGCCGTATATCATTTCATTAATATCAGCTTGTTCTTTTTTGCGTTGTTCATTAAGTGCTTCCTGCATAGCGTTTCCATGTGCTTGAGCCTGTTCTGCACTTGGTCTTCTCGGAACATTATATTTTAAATTTAGAGCTTCTTCATTGTTCTTTTCAGTATCTCTTCTTGCAAGTTCACTATGAAATCTAATTTGACTGCTAAGTTGAGTGTACAAGTTATCTATTTCATATATTCCGTCGTCGCTAACTGAAGCAGCAATTTGCTTTAATTCTTCTTCATATTTAGCTTGGAAGTTTTTCAGATTTGCAGCAATTCTTCCATTTGTAAGATTTTTAGAATCTATACATGCCTTATATTCATTCATAATTGACTGTTGAAAATTTGTAAAACTTGAAAATTTTCTATCAGGGATACGTAAGCTGTTAGCAGTTGCAGCAACTTCATCATATGATAATTGCTTTAGCATTCTATCTTCATATAATTCTGTTTCTGCTTCTGAATTATCAGTTACAGTGGTTTTTCTTGTAATGAAGATTTCATCATTTTCTTTTTCTAATTCAATATTTTTACCATCATATTTTGTATCATTGATTTCCATAAATAAATTTGCAGCTAAATCTTCTAATGATACCATTAAATCCGCCAATTTTTCTTGAACCTGAGAAGAGATACTACCTAACATATTGTCAATTAATTTTATCCAATTTCCTATTTGTACTTTTTCTTCGTTATTAACTTTTCCATCTGCAAGAATATTATTTGCCATATCATTATTTATATTTTCTTGCAAATCAAAAATAGTGTTTTTCACTTCTTCTTCTTTTGCATTTTGCAATGATTCCGGTTTATAGTCTGCTGCTGTTTTTTGTACTGATTTTACGCCATTAGTTTCCATGATGCCTTCCTTTTATTTAACTGCTTAATTAAATAAAGTATAACAAAAAATTTTTTTCTATTATAGAAAAATATATTTACAAAAATTAACTTTTATCGGTCAAAAATTAAAATAAAAAATCTAAACTGAGCACTAAAATCTAAACAGTTAAAAAGTAGATTTAAGTTTTTTTATTGTCTGTTAGTAAATATTCTGTCAAGACACGCCTGTGGAGAGTAAGACCATTCTCTTGCCGTTATTCTGTCAACTTTAAATCCTGAACGTTCAAGAACAGATTGTTTTTTCATATTTGATATATGAGATTTTTTATTATCTTCAACACCATCTATTTCAATTATCAAATTATTTTCTACAAGTAAATCTGCTGATAAGCCCGCAATTTCCGCACCTGCTCTTACAGAATAACCTCTTTCTCTTATCTTTTCTGCAATTTCTTTTTCTAATGGATTTTTGTAAGAGTTTTCATCTATTTCATTATTCATTACTGCGTTGAAATGGTCATTATATTCTCTTATGTATTCAAGATAACTTCTGAATAACCCTTCAGGTAAATCGTTTACATCTTTTGATACAAAATTTATAACCTTATTTTTTGCACGAGTAATTGCAACATTGAATAAATTTGGCTTTTGTAAGAAGGTTAAACTTTGAGGGTGGCTGTCATTTGCAAATGCCCAAGACATTAAAATTATATCTCTTTCATCACCTTGAAATGCGTGAGCTGTACCTATTTCAACTTCATGTTTTTGCATCATTCTTTCAGAAATAACTTTTCTTACAGAAATTTTTAATTGATCAACCTGTGCTCTGAATGGTGAGATAATACCAATTGTTACAGGTTTTTCAGGATTTTTTCTTTCATCTTCCAAAATTATTTCATGTACTTTTTTAACAACGGCCTCTATTTCAGGGGTATTTCTTGTTATATTGCATTCAGGATCCATTTTTCCGTCAGGAACATTTATTATTTCCAATACCTTTTCAGTTGAAGAATTTTGATGCATAACTTTTATTCTGTCTGCGTAAAATTCATGATTTGAAAAATTAATTATCGGTGGCAAACTTCTGAAATGTTCATCCAATAAAACAGGAGCGTTGCAGTAGAAATTTGCAATATCAAACATAGAATTTGAACGGTATTTCCACATTAATTGATATCTGTCAGGAATTCCGTATTGACTTAAAAATGATTGTTCCTTTGCTTTCTCTAAAAATGATAAGTGTGGTAATTGTTTATCATCTCCAACTATTACAGCACGTTTTGCTCTGAATAAAATAGGGAAACAGCTTGCGATATCACATTGAGAGGCCTCATCTATAATTGCGACATCAAATAATGCAGGTTTCATTGGTAATGAGCTTGAAACTGCGTACGTTGTTACACACCAACAAGGGAAAGCCTCCAAAAGAGGTCTGAAGTCTTCTGTTTCAAGTATTCTGTTTTGTAGGTTTTGTTGTCTTGAAACAAGTGATTTTGCGTGTGTTAATAGTCTTCCTCTTTTTTGACTGTCATTTCTCAAACCTTTTAAAGATTCTACTCTTATTGATTTTAATACATTAGTTACAAGTGAGTGTTGCTTTGATTTTAAGTTATGAATTTCATCTATTAAAAGATGAAGATTTCCGATTTTTTGAATTTCATTTTCATATAATTTTAATCGTCTTTCAATTTTCGCATAAGAAAGTTCATCTTTTAATCTTGAGACTGTACTTTCATCGGCTTCAAAATCTTTTAAATCCAAGACTTTTTTAATCTTTTCTTTTGCGGAATAATTTTGAAGATTTACTATAAATCCGCTTTTATCAAAATTATTTTCTATTGATTTTATTGCATTGTTTAAATCTTCAACATCTTGTTTTTTTAGGATTTGAGAAATATATTTTCTTTCTCCTAAAAGCTGTTCTCTGTTTTTTCTTTCTATTTCAGCTTTTTGCCATTCTCCTTCAAAACCGATTATTTTTTCGCAATTATCTTCTAAATTTTTAATATCATTTAATAATTTTTTTATATCATCGACTTCGCTGAAAATAATATCTTCAAGATTTTCATTTAAATCAAATTTACCTGCTGCTAAATCTTCAAGCTGGTATTTTAATTTTCTTTGATAATCAAGCCTTCCTGCACGTAATGCCAAAAATGGTGCACCCAGATTATTCAGCCTGTCAGCAACAACATCAACTGCCTTATCCATTTTGGATGCAACAAGAACGGTTTTTCCCTCCGCAATCAGGTGTGCAACAAGATTTACTATTGTTTGTGATTTACCGGTACCCGGAGGCCCGAATACAGAAACAATTTTATTCATTTCTATTTGTCTTATAACATTTTCTTGTGAATCACTCAATGACAGCGGAGTTAGCGGTAAAAAATTTTCCATTCCGTCATTTTTAGGAAGTTCTAATTGTTTTCCTTTGCTTTCTAAATATTCTTCATTTATAACATTAAGTGCAGTTTCTCTGTATATGCCGCTTGGACGTTCTGCAATTTGTGTTAATTCGTGAAGGACACCAGCTGTTGTCGTTGGGCGTTTTGTCAAGATTATTGCACTTTGTCTTGTTAAGCAT
The DNA here is from genome assembly GCA_902803265.1 of uncultured bacterium. Lineage (GTDB taxonomy): Bacteria > Cyanobacteriota > Vampirovibrionia > Gastranaerophilales > Gastranaerophilaceae > UBA791. Next base: position 9,728 of record CADCPD010000023.1, read on the forward strand.
ATCTTATCAAGTTTTACTTCTGATTTTTGAGATTTTTCTTCTTCATCTTCAATAAAATCGTCCATATTATCAGCATCTATTGTGTCTTTTTCTTTGTAAAACTCTTTCTCTTTGGTTAAATTATCATCTTCTGTTAATTCAGGATTTAAAGATACATCTACATCAGGAATAATTGATTTTAATGTAGTTAAGAATATATCAAGTTTTTCTTTTGTTATAGGGGCTTTTGGAACAGCATCCAATAAAAATTTTAAAACCTGTTCAACTTCATCATCGTCATCTGCTTTTTTCATTAAAGCCGTAATTGCACCAGTATTTAAAGAAATCATTTCTTCTGTTAAAAACAGGTTAATATTTACACCGTTTTTTTCAAGACGACAAGGAGTATAAAGCAGTGGAGTTAAAAATTCATTACTGCGTTTTTTTGATGATTTACCAACTAAAAATAAATACCCGTATATCAAATATTTATCTTTTTGTTCTGATGAACTTTGAAGTAATAATTCCATTACTTTTTCATCGTATGCAGAAAGTTTCAAATACTCTAAATTTTTTGTATAAAGAGTTTCATCTTCTTTTAAAAATATCCACTTATTGGCTTTATCTGCCTTTAAATTTCTGAATGTAGAACTTTTAACTTCTTCTCTTACGCAATCGTGCAGATATTGGCTTAATTTCTTTATAAAACTATTATTAAATGCTGAATTAAGTGCTTTTGTCGCTTCTTGTAACATAATTCCCTCTTGATTTTATTGCTTATTTAGTATTTTAGGCTAAAATGAATGTATGAACATCATTGATTTGTACGAAAAATACGATAACTTGTACTATATAGGCGGTGTTGTACGCGATATTTTAATTAAAATGCCGAGCCAAGATGTTGATATTACAGTTGAAGGTAATGCCATTGAATTTTGTGAAAATTTGGAAGATTGCGAAATAGTTCAAACTAATCCCGATTTCGGAACTGTTAGAGTAAAAATTAATAAACAAATTTATGATATTGCGTCTACAAGAAAAGAAATTTATCCTCAAAAAGGACATTTACCAAAGATTGTAGAAATAGGATGTTCCATTAAAGATGATGTTATAAGAAGAGATTTTACTATAAATGCACTTGCCAAAAACACTAAAACAGGTGAAATCATTGATTATGTTAACGGCAGAGAAGATATTCAAAATAAAAAATTAAGAGTATTGCACGATGAAAGTTTTATTGATGATCCGACAAGAATTATTCGCGGTCTTAAATTCGCTACAAGATTTGGATTCTCTCTTGATGAACATACAAAAATTTTACAAGATAATTATCTAAAAAATATTAATTACGATATGTGCTATAAAAGAATGAAAGATGAACTTATTTCTACGTTTAATCTTAATTCTAACAAGGCTTTCTCAACTTTTATAAATGATAAAATTTATAAGCTAATTACTGAAAAAGAGATTAAATTACCGGATTACGATATTCAAAATTTAGTCGGAAAATATTATAAAAAAATCAATAATGTTTGGCTCATTTATATTGCGCTTGTTGATACTGAAAAACTTGAACTTAATAAAACCGAAATTAAAATAGTTGAAGATTATAAAAACCTTTTAGAAATGGATTTAACTAATGATTATGACATAGTTAAAGCTTTTGAAAATTGTGAAATTGAATCTATTCTTCTGTATGAAATTACAAAAAATGACGGAAAAGCAATAAAATATCTGGATAAATTAAACGAAATAAAACCTGAAATTAACGGAAATGATTTAAAACAAATAGGTGTACCGCCAAGTGAAAAATATGCAAAAATTTTTGATTATATTTTGCAGGAAAAATTAAAAAATCCCGAATTAACAAAAATGGAAGAATTAGAATTGGCTCAAAAGTACGAAAAAAATACTAAAAACATGTAAATTTTTGTTAAAACATGACTGGCATGGTTTTGAAACATGAGTTAACATGCATGTATGGACATCATAAAGAACTTGAAGGATTACAAGTTATCGCATAAGCAACGGATATTTGCAAGTTATTTAAAAGATAACGCCGATACATATACTTGTGTTGAACCAATAACAAATAGAGAATATTTGCGTCAATATTTTGCACCCGATAATGACTTTTTGATTTATTCTACAGCATTTTATGAACCTTCCCGACTTTGTCGCTATCCTGAAACAAAGACTGTTGAAGAATAATTATAAAAATATTGACAAATTTTCTTAAACTGATAAGATAAAAGAGTACCCATTGGGGTGTCGCCAAGTGGTAAGGCACCTGGTTTTGGTCCAGGCATTTCGGAGGTTCGAGTCCTTCCACCCCAGCCACTTAACCGTCGAGTAATCGGCGGTTTTTTGTTGCGTAAATATTAAAAAATGATGGAGTTCTCTCACCTCTGTTTTTATTCCTGTTGGTCATAAAAACAGAGGTTCTACCCGTTCGGGTATCCACATCCGTAAGGCTCAGTTTTCGCCTACGACTGTAGAGAGTCATTCCTCACCAGCCATTAAACCGTCGAGTTATCGGCGGTTTTTTGTTGAGAAATTTACAACAAAGTAAAAAGGGGGAAAACTCACTTGTGTTTTATTTAAGGTAAAATGTTTAATTAGTCTTATTTTGTTAAAATATGCTATATGAACACTTCTATACATATAAAAAGAGGTACGTTTATTACAGAACAAGGTTTTGTTCAGGTTTCTTTAATGTTTTTATGTTGTATCGGTATTCCGCTTACAGTATTAATGGTAAGTGATTATAATTTAAATAAATTTCTACAGGAAGTATTTTCTTCTATACTTACATCTATTTTCTTTGTTTTAATGATATCAGCACCTATACTTGCCTTTTTAGTGGTAATAATTGGATATATTTTTGATTATTATAGTTTTAAAAGAAATCCAAGTGCGATTAAAGCTATGACATTAACAATTGATTATGTTATCTTATCCTGCAATAATTCTAACTTTGATAAAATTTTGAAAATGAATGAAATCAAACAAGTTACGTTCAATCATAAACAGTCCAAGGTTATTAATCCACGTTCCGTAAAAAACGGATTTAAATTTGGCGGATACGCTTTGGCAACGGCTTTAGGAAGCGGTTCTTCTTCAAAAATTACCTATGAAGTAGAAATTATAATAACTGATAAAAATGATACAGCTTACAACATTCTGATACCTGCAAAATTTTCTAATAAACCATATAGCAAAATACAAGAGATAAAAGATTTTTTTAGATATGCTCATGTAAGTGTATTTTCAAATTTATAATTTTAAATTTAAATAAATTTTTAAAAAGCCCTAAAAAATTTTTAGTAACTATATACAATGTTACAGTAAAATTCCAAAAATTGTCATGCTAAATTTATTTCAGCATCTTTTCAATAAGCAGATTCTGAAACAAGTTCAGAATGACATTATAAGAAAACTTTAACATTGTTTACTGTAAAATAATATATAAATGCCAAATTTTTTAGGGCTTTTGTGTTTTATAAATATTTATCATTTATTTACTTTTTTTCTTTGCTGCTGAACTTTTTCTTTTTGGTTGTGCTGGTGTAATCGGCTCCATTACAGGAAGTTCAGGAGATTTATTAGTTTTTTTTGTTTGAGGTACCAACATTGATACTACAGGATATTTTCTTAAAATTATCGCATTATCATTATCATATACAGTTATTGTTAAATCTGTTACACTGTAATCCATAACGATTTTAACATCATTTGCAAATGCATTATATACAAAATCTTCATGAGGAATATTTACAAGAATTTCTCCGATATCAACTTCTTTACCATTATTACCTCTTGCTTTTATATTTAATTTATGTTCTCCAACAGTCCAATTTGGTCCGCACAATATTGCCAAATCAAATTTGAATTCTGCCGGCATTGCAACTGTTGTTAATTGATCGTAAATATTAATACAAGTTAATTTACCGTTTTTAAAAATAACATTTTCTGCTAACATTAAATATTGCGACATTTTTCACCTACTTTACTTTTTTCTGTATATCTACTGTTATATCTTTTCCACCGTACAAAACAACATCTTTTGTCAGAACTAAATCATAACCTTTTTCAACGGCTTCTGTAGCAATCGTTGTACTAATATTTTTATCTATCATTTGTATTTGTTCTTGATGTTTTTTTACCATTTCTGCTTTTTTATTATTAAATTGCTCTTGATATTGTTTTAATAATTTTTCTCTGCTTTCTTGTGTCAATTGATTATTGACATCAGCTTGTGCATTATTTAACCACTTTTGTAAATTTTCCAATTCTGCCTTATGATTGTTTTTCAAAGCTTTTATTTGAGCAGAATTGCTTACTACGGTAGGGACATCTACTACTGCAATTTTTTGTGTTGCAATATTACTTACAGCTGCATTATTTATTCCAAAACCAAGAGTAAATGCTGCTGTTGCAATTAGCAATGCATGAGTCTTTTTCATTTCTTTATCTCCCATTAGCTGTTTAGTTTACTCCTTAATATTATTTTAGCAGATTTTGTTGGATTTTCAGAATTTTTACATTTGTTTTATTATTATTTGCCTATAGCCCAGCGGAAACCGGCTTGTAAACCTATACCGTTTCTTCCGCCATTTGTTACATATGCTTGTGTGAATCCTGTAAATCTTTCGCCCCATGCCTTTCTTACACCGATTCCATATCTTACATATGGATCAACAGAAATGCCTGGTAATGATACATTATTTGCTGTAAGTCTTGATTTATCTAATATGTTCCATACCATTGAAACACCGGCATATGGCTGCCATCCGTTCTTAAGATTTGCTATAAACTTAATTCCGGGTTCTATTTGAATAGCATGTAGCGGATCCGAATGAATACTTACGCCTGCTGAATTTCTGTAATTAAAAGTATTTACAAATGAATACGATGCTAACAAGCTTGGTTGGATAATAAATTTACCTTTATTTTCTCCTCTGCCAAGTTCAAAATTATATCCTGTTTTTGATGCGATACCTGTCATTAACATTCCGAAATTATCAGAACCAAATCTTGTACTTGCCTCTGCAGCATTTGCGCCTACATTCGCTGTTAAACCGGTAAAGAAATTGCCTTTATAAGCCATTCCTAAAAAGCCTAATGTTCCACCATTTTGATAAATACCAACAGTATCATAATTTTGATGAGAGCCATTGTATCCTATATAAGCACCCCACATGCCATCCCAGCCGTGACCAAGATTATAGAGTTTTGATTCTCCGCCCATAAATGAACCATATGCAATATTATCAACTGATGGACCACCATTTAAACCAACTTTTTCAAATGTTGCATATGGTCTGAACCATCCTGCAGCTCTTTCGTATTGACTAATTGTAGGGTCAAATATTAGATTACCGTCTGAAGCTGCATATTTATTTCTTAATTTCATAGCTTCGCGTTGACTTGATGTCAATAACATATATGAATCCATATTACTGAATGCTTGATTATATGAATTCAATTGTGTTAAGTATCCACCAAGTTGTGCTGCTACAGCTGGCGCATATACTGATGGGTTATAATCAGTATAATTTCCGTTTTGGACTCTTCCAAAATTAAAATTACCTGTTGCATCATCATATGAAACATTATATTTGTAAATAGGAGCTATGGCAGTTAATTGATCAGGTCCTGTATAATCAACATAACCTTGACCTATCCAGTCCTCAGGTGTAAATATAATTGCTGTATTTTCTTCTGTTGCATCTGATACTAAATTTAAACCTGCAACATGTAAAGTTCCGTCTGTTCTTGTAACAGGGGTATCTCTGAAATTATCCATTTTCTTTGCAGCTAAATCTACATCACCATAAAAATTAGAATCTGCACTTAAATTAAAATTAGCAATTTCAAAATTTGTTGCGGCACCATTTCTGGTATCTAAATTACCACCGTTCATATTGATTGCGTTCAAAGCACTGTTATTTAAATATGAATCTTTTAAATATCTTAAAGTTCCATCTGTAACTGTCCATTGAATATCTTCATCGTTTCCCCCTCTTATAACTGTAGCCCCATCAACAACAGCTTCTGCAGGGTCAAATAATCCGTTAAATTCAACCGTACCTGAATTAAATTTAACAACGTTATCCGAACTATCAGAAATTATGTCATTATCAATTTTGACAGTTTTATCACCGGCATCAATATTAACGGTTGAAGTACCGTTGACATCACTTTTTAATGTTATTGCATTACCTGAAACTCCAGATATTTCTATATCAGATTTGTCCGCCATAATTGTTACGGTGTTTCCACCTTTAACAACCAACGCATCACCTGTAATATCTTTCATATTAGCATCTTTTACAGTTAATTCTGCATTGCCGGCTGTACCGTTACCAACAACAATACCTCTTCCTGCAATATCATTACCATTACCTTGTATAGTTAATCGACCACCGTCTAAAACTTGTGCTTCTCCTGTTCCGGTAGATTCACTTGTTGTCATCGAATAAACTGCACTTTCTCCTGTTTGGCTTGAAGTTACGGCAGAAACTAAATTATTTACAGAACTTGCAAGTTTTCCTGCATCTTCTCCTGTTGCAGTGTATTTTACCATATTTGCTGATGTAGGAGTCGTTATCAGAGTTACATTATCACTTATAGCTACATTCGAAGGATTTGTACCTGTTGCAAATACATAAGCCTCTGTTTCATTATTTGTGTTTGTCATATCAATGGATGCTACATTTAAATGACCCTCTATATTATTTGTTGATATTACATCTCCCCAATCCATAAGAAGATTTGAGGTTTTTCCATCAGCTATAGATAAATTAGGTGTTGTATCTGATATACCTCCTGAAATATCAAGCGTAGATGCGTTATTTAAAATAATATTTTGAGTTGATGGAGGTAAAATTCTTGATCTATAAACATTTGGATTATATTTTAGTGTTACACCTTCTGCAACATCTATATCCCCATAAATAAATGCAGAAGCGAGAGTATCACCTTTGATATTTGTTAAACCATTACCTGTGATATTATTTGATATTGTTCCGCCTAATATATTATATGTACCATTGTTGTCAACATGCCCTAGTACATTATCTGCATTTGAAGTTAGACTGCCATTTGTAATTGTTACATCTGAAAGTACTCCGTTTGTGTTATCTAAAGAACCTGATAAAATTTCTGTTGAGATTCCAACTTCCGCTTTATTTATAACCTCACCGTTAATTGCCATTGAACCAGAGCCTAAAACATTAGTTGTTAATTCACCATCACCTAAAGTTAATACTTTATCTGCATAAACATTTGTAGATGAAACTTTCAAATCTGCAGCATTTGCACTTGTATCTCCTGCAATATTTAAAAGCCCACCATTTATAGAATTTGATAATGCACCACCTGTTAAAATTACTGTTCCTGCATTTGTTACATCACCAAGAATTCCTGTAGCTTTTGATGTTAACGATTTGTTTTTTGCAATAGAAATATCTTGAGCAATAGATGAACCATCAGCTATTTTAACATTACCTGTTATATCTGTTGAACCTTCACCTGTTACGTTACCAGTTAAAGTTCCGCCTTGTAGTTCCAAACCGTTTTCTGATAAGTTTACAACACCTTCATTTTCACCTGTTCCGGTTGTTAAATTACTATTAACTGTTAATTTTGCACCTTCTGAAATATTAACTAATTTTTGAGTTAAGCTTTTTGCATATGTTGCACCTGATGTGATGTTTGTAGTACCTGTATCACCTGTTATACCACCTTCAAGAGTGTTTGTACCGCTTAATGATAATTCTCCTGTGTTATCGATATCGTTTGCAACGCCATTTGCAGTATTTCCTGTAAATGTTGAGTTTGAAATCTTCATTACATTTTCATTTGAAATAGCACCACCTGAAACTTGAGCTGTATTATTGATAAATGTTGAATTATCAATATTCATAACACCGCGACTTTCCGCAGTAACAACGTCAACGCCATTGTATACAGCTCCGCCTTTTACAGCTGAATTTCCTTCGCCTTCTTTTGTTCCGCCAAAAGTTGAATTGCTTATTGTTACAGCATTAGCGTCTGTAGTTCCTCTTGAAGCAACATTGTAAATCGCACCTCCAAAACCATGTGTTTCAGCATTAACACTTGCTGTTCCGTCTTGATTTACGCCGGCTTGATTACCTTTAAATGTAGAATTTGCAATATCAAGTTTTAATGTTGTTGTTTTAGATTGAGTTCTTCTTGCTGCAACGGCACCGCCTTCATATTCTGATGAATTGTTTATAAATGTTGAATTATTGATGTTTATGGTTCCTGTGTTACCGTCCGCAATAGCGCCACCGCCAACAGTTCCCACTGCATGGTTTTCTTCAAAAGTTGTTCCGTCAATAGCTGTTGTTCCTGTAGTATAAACAGCACCACCACCTTCTTGTGCTGTATTAGATTTGAATTTACCGCCATTTATGTTTAATTTTTCTGTATTATAAATTGCACCGCCTAATTTACCGGAATTGTTGTTTTCAAACAAAGTATTACCGCTTATAGTTAAATCACTGTTGGCTTCGTTTGATATAGCACCACCATTCATAGATGCTGCTGAGCTGTTATTTTTAAATACAGAATCACTTATTGTCATTTTTGAAGTGTTATAAATAGCTCCACCCTGTGATGTTGAAGTGTTTCCGTCTTCAATATTGTCTCCGCCAAATACAGAGTTAGAAATATTCATAGAACTTACATCTTTTCCGGTCACAAGTTTACGTTTATTATAAACGGCTCCGCCATATCTTGCTTTGTTTCCTGTAAATTCAGTATTATCAATATTTACTGTACCGCCCTCATTATAAACGGCTCCGCCTTTTGAAGAAGTTGATGCGGTAAGACCTACGTTATCTGCAAATTCTGAATTTGTTATATTTACTGTATTTTTATTTGATACATTTACTACACCGCCATTTGTGTTAATTGCATTTTTGAATTTTACATTATCTATGTTTAATGTAGAACCTGCATTTGATACAACAAATCCTGAATGACCGTCCATATCAATAGTTGAAATGTTAGTTATTTCACCGGCTGTTGATTTTGAACCTTGTACAGTCATTGTTCCTGCAGCAGTTGTTCCTAAATTTTCTGATACGGTATGAGTTTTAGTTGCATCATTAGTTATAAATTTTCTTTCTTCAGTGCCGAATTGTGTTGTCTGATTTAATAATTTGAGTGTATCGTCTTCTACAATTCTTCCGTAATTTTGTTTTTCAGTAACTGAATCATATGTTATTTTTGTATTATCTTTTACATTAAGATCAAAAGTTTCTCTTTCTTCCCATGTTATTGTTCCGAAAGTATCATCCCATTCTGCTGTTTGTGTTAAAACTTCTTCTGCAGATTTATCTGTCCATGCAGTTGACGTATGCATTGTATTTTTCAAATCTTCAGATATAGCTAAAGACAGACCTGTTGTTTCACCTTTTAAAATTTCTGCTGTAAATCCTGACAAGTTACCTATTACATTAATATCGTTTATTGTAATTGTTCCTGAATTGCTTGTTCCTGCTTCAATTTTTAATGCGTCAGAAATTACATCTGTGCCTGTAAAATTAATATCAATATTAATACTGCCTGTACCTGTTGAATTTAATAAAGAACCAACACTGTATTCATTTGCAGAAGCATCACTTGTAAGGTCTAATGAACCGCCATTTAAATCAAGGTTTCCTGTAATTGAACCGCCTGAAGTCATTGACATTGTTGAATCAATTTGAGTTGTACCTTCACCTGTAATTGCTTTATCTAATGTTCCTGAAGTAACAATTGTTCCGTCATTTTTAATTGTTAATCCCAAATTTTCAAGTGCAGAAACTAAAGTTGCATCATGTTGAACTTCTACGGCTTGATCTATTATTGCAGAATTTTCCAGTGTTCCTGCAATTATGGTTGTACCATTATTACCTGTAATGGCGTTAGTATTTGAGTCTCCTGTTAAAACTAATGTTCCTTCATTTTTAATACCGTTTGTTGTTGTGATATTTTGAGAAGTTAATTTAGCGTTTTCGTATACTTCTACAAGTTGTTGTTCAATACTTGAAGCAAAAGTTTCGCCATCTTTGATTTCTGTACTGCCTGTTCCTGTAATACCTCCGTTTAATGTGTTTGTACCACTAAATGATAAGTCTCCTGTGTTATGAATATCATTTGAGTTTCCGTTTGCAGTATTATCAGTAAATGAAGAATTAATAATTGATAAAGTACCTTCATTATAAATAGCACCACCATTTGTTGATGCGGTATTTCCCGCAAAAGTACTATTTTCTATTTTTAAGCTTGCAGCATTACCGGCTTTGTCTTTATCACCGTGATTATAAACAGCTCCGCCTTTATTTGCAGAATTTGATTCAAATGCTGAATTTGCAACGTAAACATTTCCTTCAGAAGTTGTGCTGTTATAGAAGTAGTTATCTAAAGCACCACCTGTTGTTTGAGCAGAATTATTTTTGAATGTTGTATTTGTTATATCTAATTTTGCACCGGAATTATCTGCAGAAGCTGCACCTCTTGTTGAAATAGCACCGCCTCTTGTTCCTGACTGGTTGTTTTCAAATACAGATTTTTCTTGACTATCACCGGTAATTGTTGTATCAGAAACCGCGCCTAAGAATAAAGCCCCTGCACCGTCTGAATCAGAAGCAGTTGAAGTTGCAACATTGTTTTTAAATGTTGTATTTTTTATAGAGGCATTACTGATTACACCGATAGCTCCTACTTCTTCTGCACTGTTTCCGTTAAAGTTAGAATTTTCTATATTCAACTGTACGTTTGGAGATGTAGAAGTATACATTGCCCCGCCATAGGTTGCTGTATTATTTGTGAAATCGGAATTACTTATGTTTGCTTCACCACTTTTTACAAATAATGAACCGCCTAAATATGCATTATTTTCTGAGAAAGAAGAATTTGTTATGTTTGTAACTCCGTCAGTAGAATTCACATAAACAGCACCACCTCTTTCAGAAGCAGTATTATTCGTAAATTGAGTATCCTGAATTGTAGTTTGAACTGATGATGCAACAGCTCCACCATATTGAGCTTCATTTCCGCTAAAAGTAGCTCCGCTTACAGATAAACTTGAATTATCTCCACCATTACCGTTTGAAATTCCTCTTGTGGCTATAGCACCACCCCAAGTGCCTGATTCGTTATTACTAAATTCAGAATTTGATATAGAAGCAACACTATCATCATACATAAATAAAGCGCCGCCACCCTCATTAGAATTACTATAATCAGAACCAACTTGAGTACCTAGTGTTTTATTTTTTGTAAATGTAGAATTGGAAATATTCAATACAGAATCTGAATTAATTGCACCACCTTCAGCACCGGCAATATTTTCTTCAAATGTTGAATTTTTAACCTCAACATTCATACCCCTGCTGTATTTTCCTTTTGAATCTACGGCAGTAATCATAGTTTGACCAATAGCACCACCTGCGCCCCAGTATAAACCATCCGAATCTACATAAGATGCTTGATTGTTTTTGAAGTTTGAGTTATCTACAGTAAGGGTTTTTACTTTCTCATCCGGAATTGGAGTTGAATAATTTTGAACTTTACCTGCTACAGCAACGGCTCCACCCAAGGCGTTTTGGTCTAAATTTGCTTTATTTCCGATAAAATCAGCATTTTGAATAGTTTGGTCATAATTAGCGTTTTGATAATATGCACCACCTTGTCTTGCGGTATTATTTTCAAACTCTACCTTTCCATTAAAATCAATAGTAGCTGCTTGATTATAAATTGCACCACCTGTACCGGCAGCTTTATTATCTACAAATCGAACATTATCACCTAATTTTACATTTTCGCTAAAATTTTGATTAATGTATAAAGCCCCACCGGATGCAGTTGCTTTACCGATAGTATCACCTGAAAAATCTGTATAACCTGCTTTATTGGCCTCAAAAGTTACATTATCACCAACAGTTAAAGCGGCTTTACTAGAGCTGCTTCCACCAATACTAACCGCACCACCGCCGGCATTTTTAGCAAGGTTATTTCTGAAAACAGTACCGTCTTTTATGGTTAAAGGTCCTTGAGACATGGCAATAGCGCCACCGGCAGACGCAACAGAGGTACTTGAATAATTTTGTTCAAAAGTGCCATCTACAGTAACCGAACCTTTAGATGTTGAATATATCGCACCACCACTTGATGCTTTATTACCTGTAAAAGTACCTGATACATCAACAGTACCTCCGGTATTATAAATTGCACTATTTGTATTATTTTCAAAGGAAGAATTTATTACTTTTAAATCACCTTTATTTGAAATACCTTTTGAAAAATTTTCATATGAGTCAACATCTTTAACTGTCAAAGATTGACCTGCTGAGACTTCAACACCTGTTTTTCCGTCACCGTCTATTGAATGATTTTGCCCATAAATAGTAAAGTTTCTGTTTTCTCCGTCAAGAGCTCCGGCATTTGCTTTAAATTTAAAATCCTTCTTCATTGTGTATGAAGAACCACCAGCATTTTCATCAGATATTGCCGTTGCTAAATCAACACTTGATTGTTTTTTATTTACAGTTAAATGACCTTTATCGGATAGTTCAAATGTATAAATATAATCATCTGTTGAAGATATAACTTTTGTATTATCATCATTGTTTGATGTTTCAATATTAATATTTGACAAATTTCCAGTTAAATATTGAACATCCGTAGCGGTATTATCTTCATTATCAGATAAAATTTTAATTGAGTTTAATATGATTTTACTACCTTCAGAACTGTTTAATACTGATAATTTATCCATAATTCCAGATAAGTCATCATAATCCGTATTAAAATATAGCCCTGTTTCATCGGTTGTTAAATTAGAAACCGTTAAAACATCTCCTGCATGGTTATTTTGTAAATCAAGAATTGAATAATTTTCAGATACTAAATTAGTAAATGCAGATGATGCAGCATTTTCTCCTAAACTCAAAGTTCCGTTGTTAAGGTTTACATTTGATGTTCCACCCAAATGCATGTTGTCGTTAATTGTTATTTTATGTCCGTTGTTAGCATTAAAATTAATAATTCCGCTATTATTGTAAATACCTGTACCATCGCCTGATGTATTATTCGTAAATAAAACATCTTTATCTTGTGCAATTATATTAACAATTCCGTTCTTGTTATATATTGCGCCGCCTTTTTGGTTTGCGTAGTTATTAATAAAATTGGAATCAATAATAGAAATAGTTGCTCCAATACTGTTATAACCATTGTATATAGCACCGCCTGAACCATAAGTAGCTCTATTACCAATAAAATTACCTGTAATAGACGATATATTAGAATATCCTTTATTACCCCAGTTAAATATAGCACCGCCGCCATAAGAACTATTACCCGTCGTATTACCGATGAAATCCCCGATTACGGATGTCATTGTATGACCGCTTGTATCATGTTGTAATGCCCCGGCATAACCGCTTGAAGCATAATTACCAATAAAATCCGCATTAACAGAATCTATTGCCCCTGATACTGCCGGTGCTGTTCCTGAATGGTTTATATAACTACCTGTAGGATTATTAACATCCACATAATATGTAGTTCCATCCAGAGTAACAGATAAACCACCGTTATTTTCAGTAGTCCAGCTGTATGCAGAATTTTCTCCTCGTGTGGGTTCCGGTATAGATGTAGCAAAACCCGTAATACAATTGTCCTTTTCGTTAAAGGCAACTATTTTATCAATCATTTTTATGCCATTTGATTTTTTATGGCTAAGAAATTCACTGTTAAGACCTTTTGATGTCAAATCATCGTGGTCAGTTTGAGCTTGAGCAGAAGTTCCAAATTGAGGCATCATACCTAAACTTGCTACAAGTGCTGCAGATACCAATAATTTTCTTTTTCTTCTACGTTTTTTCATAACTCCCTTACTCAAAAAATAATATGATTTAACAAAAATTAATTACACTAATCAATCACTTTGCAAAAGTGATTCTATTGACCTACCAAGATTATTAGTACTTTTTCAGTATAACAAGGCAACATGCACAGTGTGAAGTCTTTATATTAAGCAAAAGGCAAAAACTTAAAAAAACTTAACAATTGCATCAAGTAAAAACCTTTTGGATATGCTTAAACACTTGTTAAATCGCAGTTTTAAAAATTTTTTAAAATAAAAATTATTTTTATCCTTAAAAACTTTTACAAACAAATATTTTGTAATATTTCTTAATATTTCAAATTAAGGTTTCTATCATTATGTTTTAGTGAAAAATTTAAATTGTTGTATAATAGATAAAAACACACAATACACCGTATCAAAATTTAATTATTAAAAAAGAGCTTAGTCGTAAAATGAATAAAAAATTTATTGGAATAATTTCAATATGTTTATGGGCCATAATTTCTCTTTTTCTTAATCAAAGCTGTCTGGCATCCGATAATTTGTCAAAAATAAAAGAAAGAGGATATATTATCGTAGGAACGACAGGCGATTACAGACCAATGTCTTTTTACAATTCAAAAACAAAAACTTATGAAGGTTTTGATATTGAATTAACAAAACATCTTGCATCTTCTTTAGGAGTAAACCTAAAATTTGTTTCTACAACTTGGCCAACTCTTATGAACGATACTCTTTCAAAAAAATTTGACATTGCAATCTCAGGTATATCAATAACTAAAAAAAGAAAAAAACTTGCACTTATGTCAGATAGTTATTTAGACAACGGAAAAACCATTTTATGCAGGGTTGAAGATATTAATAAATATATGAATCTTAAATCAATAAATCAACCAAATGTTAGAATTATGGAAAATCCGGGTGGGTCAAATGAAGAATTTGCAAGAAAGAATTTTCCAAAAGCGACTATAATTATTCATAATATTAATGAAGAAATTCCGAGTTTAATTGCATCCGGCAAAGCAGATGTTATGATTACAGAAGTTGCAGAAGCATTGTTTTATTCAAATATTGATAAAAGATTAGCGGCACCACTCGCAAATTCTCCGTTTACAAATGGACAGATTGGTATATTAGTACCAAAAAATAACAAAGATTTGTTGAACTACATAAATAAATTTCTTTCCTACGAACGAAAAAACGGACAACTTGAAGAATTAATAAAAAAATATATAAAATAGTCTTTTTAAAAAGGCTTTACTTGAAGAAATAACCGTTATATGCTAGCATAAGACAGATAACTACATTACAAAACATATAGATGAATTCAGAAATACTCTTTACTATTGATATCGGAATTGCAAATTATTTTATGTTTCCTCATCACAGACTTGATAATAAGACTTTAATTAAGGTTTATAACGTAATAGATGACAATTTGAACTTAAGCAATAAGTCTGGGAAAATTTCTAAAGCTGAGGCAATGGGTGCGTCAGAATGGGCACTCGCAAAAATTTATGAGATTCAAAATAATCAACATTTCAAAAATTTAGTAAAACTAAAAAAAGAACTGGGATAAATTTTTACCAAACATAATTTAAAGGGAACAGTTAAAACTGTTCCCTTTAAATTTACGCTCGGCACGATTGTCTTGACCTGTTCGCAATAAACGTGTCTTCGGATTTTCTTTTCGTATGCGCACGCATACTCCAAAGAAAAGTCCTCCGCACTCTGCTCACAGGTCGCTCGAACTCGG
>CADCPD010000024.1 GCA_902803265.1 uncultured bacterium
AAACCAAAACTAAAACCAAAAACCAAAAACCAAAACTTTATTAATCACTGTCTTAAATATTTAAGACAGTTTTTTATTGGGTAATTACATAAAGGAATCGGTCAACCCTACAAAGATAGTAGCTGACCGATTTACTTTAAAAAACTAAGTTAACAATCTTAAGCTTGGAATGCACAAGCATCGCCTGAGTTGTTATTATTGAATCCAAAACCAAAAGCTGAATTAATGAATGCTGTTTTTGGAGCATCTTGTTGTTCATCTAATTTTTTGTTATCTCTGATAGCTGATATTGAATTGATACCTTGTAATTCCATAATTTTCTCCTTTAACTCTTAATATTTAATTTGACCTCGTACTTATATAAAGAATTTTTAGATAAAAAAATTGCTTTTTTGGCTTCATTTATGTTAAGAAATGTTACATTAAGTATATAACGCATCCTCAACAACTTTACAAATTAAATGTCCTAAGAGCATTTGAGATTCCTGAATAATCGGAACTTCATTTGACGGTATCTTAATTAAAATATCACATAATGAATCCATCTTAGAAGGAGACAATTTTGTTAAACCGATATTAAACAACTTCATTTCATGTGCCACTTTCAGAGCTTCCGTAATATTTTCAGAATTACCGGAAGTAGACAGTGCAAAAACAATATCACCTTCCTTAGCAATAGCCTCAATTTGTCTTGAAAAAACCTTATTATAACCATAATCATTCGACAATGCGGTAATTACAGAATTATTTGCACAAAGTGAAATAGCATTAAAAGCGTGTCTTTCTTTTAAAAATCTTGAAACAAATTCAGTTGCAAGATGGTTACAATCACTCGCGGAACCGCCATTTCCAATAAACAAAAGTTTATTGCCATTTTTTAATTTAGTAACCATAACATCAGTTATTTTTTGAATATCAGCCAACAATTTAACATCATCAAGCATTTTCGTCTGTGTTAAAATAGATTCTTTTAAATAACTTTTTATCATAATTTCTTCGCTTTCTGAATCAATTCAATTTCATTACCATCAGGATCTTTTACAAATGCAATTATTGTACCTGAAAATATTTCAAAAGGTTCATATAAATACTCATAACCCAAAGAATTCAATTTTGATGTAAATTCAGACATTGAGTCAACAGAAAACGCAAAGTGTCCAAACGCATTTCCGTTTTCATAGCCATTTTCAGGAGTATCATCATTATAAGTTAATTCTATTTGTGCAGCATGTTCTTCATCTTCCAAATAATACAACTCACAATCATCCAATCTTTTCTTCTTCACAAAAGTCATGTTCAATAAATTTTTGTAAAAGTCTAAAGACTTTTGCAAATCTTTTACTCTAATCATTGAATGCAAAAATTTCATTATTATTTATCCTTTCGCAGCATAACAACTGCATTTGCAACAACAGCTTCTTTTTCACCTACAGAATCCATGCTTTCATTAGTTTTTGCTTTAACAGATATTTCATCTTCGCTAATATTCAAAACATCCGACAATTTCTTAACCATTTGAGGAATATATGGTTTCATTTTCGGTTCTTGAATAATAATATTTGAATCTATATTGTTAATCACATAACCCTTTTCTGATATTAAAGCATAAACATGCTTCAATAACTCGATACTTGAAATCCCTTTATATTTTTCATCGGTATCAGGGAAATGTGTTCCGATATCAGAAAGCGCTAACGCACCTAACATTGCGTCAATAATAGCATGAATTAAGACATCTGCATCTGAATGACCTAATAAACCTTTGCAGTGAGGAATATTAACTCCACCGATAATCAACGGTCTATCTTCAACTAATTTGTGTATATCGTAACCTAAACCTACTCTAAACATAATTTACAACCTCATAAAACAAATTTTTCAATAGCTTTAACAAAACCGTTATTTTCAACTGTGTCAGTAACAAAATCAGCAACAGCTTTCAGTTCATCTGTAGCATTACCCATTGCAACACCAATTCCACCGGCTTTTATAAGTTCAATATCATTATTATGATCACCAATAGTTAAAACTTCATCTTTAGTAATACCATAAAAATCTTCCAAGCATTTTACACCATCACCCTTTGTCGCTTCTCTATGACAAACTTCACAGAAAAAATCCGTTGATTTTACTATAAATAATTCCGGATAATCTTCCTGTAATTTATTGGTAAGATATGTAATTTTATCCGCATCATTATAATCTATCAACAATATTTTATTAACTTTGTCAATTTTAATTTCATCAAAAGAAACTACATTAAAAGGAATATGTTGGTGACCTGCATATTTTCGCGTAAATTCATTTTCTTTTTCAACGTACAAGTCATCATTAATATATAAATTAATATGTACATCCGACTTTTTACACCAATCTATAATAGATATAGCTTTATCATTTGGAATATAACGTTCATAAATAATATTTTCTTGCAAAGTATTATCTCTGACTAAAGCCCCCTGATAAGAAACAATAGGATTATGTATACCAAGTTCATCCGCGATTTTTTTTGCAGACTTATGCATTCTACCTGTAACAAGGACAACTTTAACTCCTTTTTCATCAAGTGTTCTTATACAATCTAAAACTTCATGATTAATTTCACCGTTATATTTTAAAATAGTACCGTCAATATCAGTTGCAACCAGTTTTATCTTAGACATAAAAAACCTATAACCTACAATTTAAACGCTCTCATAAGTGCACAAATAGTTTTTGAATCATTTAATTCACCATTTTTAATTAGTTCAAAAACTTCATCTAACTTGTACTCATAATGACAAATAATTTCACCTTCATCCGGACACGGATTATCATATTGCAGATCAGTTGCAAAGAATAAATACAATTTTTCATCACAAATTCCCGGAGTAGTATGAATAAAACCTAAAGATTTCCATTCATTAGCAATATAACCTGTTTCCTCATGAAGTTCTCTTTTTGCGGCAAGAAGGACATCTTCACCTTTTTCAAGTTTTCCTGCAGGGAGTTCTAACGAAACCTTAGAAATAGCGTAACGATATTGCTTAACCATTAAAATCGTATTTTCATCTTTTAAAGCCACTACAACAACACCACCGGGATGTCTTATAACTTCTCTAAAAGACTTGCTTCCGTCTGGAAGTTCAATATCATCTAAAGTTATATCAATAACTTTTCCCTCATAAGTAACTTTTGAACTAATTTTCTTTTCAACAAAATCCATACTTAACCACCTATAATGCCATTATAATAGACTTAATATTTTCATCTGTTATACGAGAAAGTATTTCAGATTTATCAACTCTATCCATTTTTCCCAATAATTTTAACGCAGATAAAGCTTTTAAAACCAAAGTCTGATTTGAAGAATTCAATAAATTCAACAACTTATCTTCAGACTTTAATAAATCAATTGCGGTAAATACAAAATCACTATCTTCAACTAATTCATCATCAGCAAGTAAATTTAAATTACTTATATCAAGAGAGTTTAGTGATTTTTTTATATCATAAATTTCATTTTTGGTATTTTTATCTTCATCATATAAATATTCATCATTTTCAGTCAAAGTATTAAATTTTTCTTTGGCATTTAAAAGAATAACAGCCTCTTTAGACGAAAGATGATTTAATAAACATCCCAAAATATCATAAAGCTGATAATCAAAAACTTGAGACAAAGCAGTAACTTCACCGAGACCGTCAATAATATAATTAATTAAGCACAAAGCGTTATCAGTATCTGATTCAAGCAAATTAAATATGTTATCTAAATACGGAATTTCTGCCGCTATATTTTCAGCCAAAGAAGAATTTTTCATGGCTTTAAATAAATCAGGAACAGCAGTTTTATCACCAAAAGCCACTAAAAATTTAACTGCAGATAAAACCTCAAAATCATCATCAGAAGACAAATTTAAAATTGCTTGATTAAAACAATCTCTATCTCCTTGAAAAGCAAGAGCTTCCGCACAATTCAAAGCCAATGGTTCATAGTCGGAATTAATATAATTTTTTAAAATATTTGAAACTTCCGAATTAGTAACAAATGAAAAATATTTTGCACAATAAGCTTTTTCTTCATTTGATCCATTATTCAAAATTTCTAAAAGATTTGCATTTAAATCTGCATTTTCAAATTTTGATAAAGATTTTGCAATAATATCAACATAAGAAGAAGAATAATACGGCAAAAATTTAATTAGGTTCAAATAATTTGAAGAATTAACAGCATTTTCAAGTCTTTGAGCAACATTATTTTTAATAAAATCAAATAAAAAATCATCCTTTTCAACAAGTTCTTTAAACGATTCAACATCAGCAGAATCGATAATATGAGAAGCAGCCATCTCATAATCTTGTTTATTTTTAGACGTTAATTTTTTAATCAAAGACATTAATCTAAATAAAAGGCAGTAATAACTTTATGACCTTCTTCAGCATATTCAATAGCACTATGCAAAGTCTTTGAAGTATGTGATAAGAAACAAATCAATTGATTACAATCATCAATAATTTCTCTGTTACAAACACGAGAAGCATCAGCCAAAGTCATCATAGCTCTGTCCGGATGTTCAATAATATTAGGAACACCAATTAACTGATCTTGAACGTCAGAAGGTTGTTGACCTATAGTTTGCGGTAATATAACTTTTAACTTGTTAGCATCAGCTTTCATAGCACCACGAATTGCAGCAGCGTTTGTTCCTGATGAACCACCGGATGTAATAATAGTATTACCTTGCATTGCTAAAGCTGTAACAAGTGTTTCAATAATTTGCTGGTGAGTAATTGCCAAATTACGGCTACCAATAACGGCAATTTTTTTAGACGATTGTTGAATAGTAGCAAGTTCCATTGCAAGTTCATCAACTGTATCCGGAGAATCAGAACTAACAGAATCTAAATCAAGAGGTACCATAATTGTACTTTGAGGTTCAGAACCATCACCATCCATATTGACAACTTTACTAAATTTTTCGTCTAACATATTTCCTACCTTTGAATTGCAAATTTTACTTTATTTAGTACAATAATATTATCATAAAAAAAAATTTTTGTGAATAGGGATATGGAAAATATATTAAACAAGCTGAATGACGAACAGTTAGAAGCTGTAAAATCAATAGAGGGAGAGGTATTAATTCTTGCAGGTGCAGGCAGTGGAAAAACACGTGTGCTTACATCAAGAATTGCGTACCTTATACAAAATTTTGTTCCGTCAAGAGAAATACTGGCTGTTACTTTTACAAACAAAGCAGCTAAAGAAATGCGAGAAAGACTTACTAACATGCTTGGAGAACAAGCTGTTAAACACATGTGGGTCGGAACTTTCCACAGTATTTGCGGAAGAATATTAAGACAAGATATTGATAATTACACTTTTAAATCACATAAAAAACTTGATAAGAATTTCACCATATATGACGAACAGGATGCACTGAATGTGATAAAACAGGCATTAAAAAAACTAAATCTTGATGATAAAAAATATCAGCCAAAAGTTATCAAATCTCACATATCAAACGCAAAAAACAAAATGATGGATGCTCATAACTACGCTATGTATGCAAGAGATTTCGTCACTCAAAAAATCGCAGCAGTTTTTGAACTTTACGAAGAAAATTTAAATAACAATAATGCCATTGATTTTGATGATATGCTTATGTTGTCTGTAAAATTACTTCAACAATGTCCGGAAGTAAGACAAAAATATTATGAAAAATTCAGACACATACTTGTTGATGAGTTTCAGGATACAAACCTTGCACAATACGAACTTGTAAAACTCTTGTTTACTAACGGACAAGAAAATTATGAAAGACAAAAACGTTCACTTTGTGTTGTAGGTGATATTGACCAATCAATTTACAGCTGGCGTGGTGCAGATTACAGAATTTTATTAAATTTTCAAAAAGATTTTCAAAACGCAAAAATGATAAAACTTGAAAAAAATTATCGTTCAACTGAAAACATTCTAAAATGCGCAAATTCAATTATTGAAAACAACAGAGAACGTGTAGATAAAGTTCTACGTTCCACAAAAGGTTCGGGAGAAAAAATTGTATTATACGAAGCACAGGATGAATCAGATGAAGCAAGTTTTATTGCGATGAAAATCAGACAAATAACAAATCGCAAAAACTATAATCAATGCGCAGTATTGTACAGAACAAACGCTCAATCACGCTCAATAGAAGATGCGCTTATGTCATCATCTATTCCCTATAAAATCTATGGCGGGCTAAAATTCTATGACAGAAAAGAAATTAAAGATGTAGTTGCTTATTTAAAATTAATTTACAACTCTAGTGATTCCATAAGTTTCAAACGAATTATAAACGTTCCGAAACGCTCAATAGGAGACACTACACTTCAAAAATTACAGCAATTTGCAGACGAAAACGAACTAAGCTTATTTGATGCAATTGAAAGAATAGAAGAAACAGATATTCAGAAAAAAACACAAACAAAATTACAAGATTTTAAAATCTTAATTTTAAAATTAAAAGAAGCGCAAACAAGATATAGTTTGGATGAATACATCGGACTTGTAATAGAAAAAAGCGGTTATCTTGAAGAATTACAAAATTCAAATACACCTGATGATGAAACAAGAATAGAAAACTTACAGGAATTAGTAAACGTAGCAAGCGAATTTGAACCGGAAGAAATTGAAAATACTTTAGGAGAATTTTTAGCACAAATTGCACTTGTATCAGATACAGATAATCTTGAAAATGTTTCTGATAACGTAACATTAATGACACTACACTCTGCCAAAGGGCTTGAATTCCCATACGTATTTTTAGCGGGACTTGAAGAAGGAATATTTCCGCACTCAAGAACATTTGAATCAGCATCTGAACTTGAAGAAGAACGCCGCTTAATGTACGTGGGTGTTACAAGAGCCGAAGAACAACTATATTTAACATTTGCCAAACGCAGACTACTTTGGGGGGATTACAAATACAATCCGCCATCAAGATTTTTGGAAGAAATTCCGCAATCACTACTTGATACCAGTTATTCAGAAACATTAACCGTATCTAAACCAAGTTTCAAAAATACCAATTACACATCGAGAACAAGTCAATTCAATGAAGACGGCAGAATAATGCCGACAACTGGTTTTGGTAAAAACTTCATTGCTCCACAAAAGAGAAATTATTCAGAAGGCGCCGCAGAAATTATAAAAAGAAAAACTTACACCAAAGAACAAACCGAGCAACAAACAAAAGAATTTTTCAAAGATAATGCAATAAAAAGAATGATTGAGGAAAAGAAACAAAAAGAAAAAGAAGCTCAAGAAGAAAAAGAACGAGAAATAAAAGAACACAACACATTTGAAATATTCAAAACCGGAGATAGAGTTTTCCATGAAAAATTAGGAATAGGAACAATACTGGAAGTCATGGAAATCGGAGAAAGTTCTATGTATACCGTAGATTTTGGTAAACAAGGTAAAAAAGCTCTGGATGCAAGTTATGCACATCTTAAGAAATTTTAAATTAATATTACGTAAAAGTTTAAAACATCAAAACATGTTTTTTCTATAATATAAGTATAAACCACAAGTGAGGAAGAATTATGAAAAATGAATTAGCTGGCGTTATAAATCCAACGCACGACATAAAATTATTTTCAGGTAGAGCAAATCGAGAATTAAGTGAAGAAATTGCACAACATCTCGGAACAACTGTAGGACCAATGGTTATAAAAGACTTTGCAGACGGCGAAATTTATGTTCAAGTTCAAGAAAGTGTAAGAGGGGATGATGTATTTATCGTTCAGCCTCTATGCAAACCTGTTAACCAAAATTTAGTTGAATTACTAATAATAATCGATGCCTTTAAAAGAGCAAGTGCAAAATCAGTAACAGCGGTGATTCCTTACTATGGTTATGCAAGACAAGACAGAAAAACATCAGGACGTGAAGCAATTACGGCAAAGCTTGTTGCAGATTTATTAACAACTGCAGGCTGTAATAGAGTATTAGCAGTTGATTTACACTCTGGTCAAATTCAAGGATTTTTCAATATACTTGTGGATCACATTTTTGCGACATCAATTCTTGTTGATTATATAAAACAATTAGATTTGAATATGGACGAGGTTGTTGCTGTAAGTCCAGATACAGGTGGAGTTCAAAGAGCAAGACATTTTGCAAAAGATTTGGGTTGCACGCTTGCAATTATCGACAAACGTCGTGACAAACACAACGAAGCAATAGCTAATTGCGTTATCGGTGAAGTTAAAAATAAAACTTGTATAATGTTTGACGATATCATTGATACCGCAGGATCTATAACTGAAGCTGCAAAACTTCTAAAAAAAGAAGGGGCAAAAGATATTTACGTTTGTGCAGTTCACCCTGTATTTTCCGGACCTGCAATTCAGAGATTAACAGATGCTCCTATAAAAGAAGTAATAGTTTCCAATACAATACCTCATGATAAAGAGGAATTGCCGGAAAAAATTAAACAATTATCAGTTGCGCCACTACTTGCTCAAGCTATTTCAAGAATTCACGATGATGAATCAGTAAGTACATTATTTGGTTTTGAAAAAGTAATGAAAGTATAATAAAATAAGCAACAAAAGGAGCTCCTCATTATGGCTGATACATTTAAAACTCTTAAATGCCCGGCATGTCAAAAAGAAATGATAAAAATATTTATACCTTCTGAAGGTGTAAATGTTGACGTTTGCCTAAATGGTTGTGGAGGAATTTATTTTGATAACCGAGAGTTTAGTCATTTTGATGAACAACACGAAAATATAGAGGAAATACTTGAAGCTACAAAAGATAAATCTTTTGACAAAGTAAATGAGAATTTTCCTAGAAGTTGCCCAGTTTGCGGAGCAAGAATGGTAAAAAACTTTGCAAGCCCAAAACGAGAAGTTCAAATTGATGAATGCTATAAATGTGGTGGTAAATTTTTAGATAACGGAGAATTACAAAAAATAAGAGCTGAATACAAAACTCAAGAAGAACGTTCTGAAGATACAATGAAAATGATTTATAAAACAGTAGGTGCCGAATTAAAAGCTCTTAATGATGACTTGGTTAAAGCAAGAGCTAGTCGTCCTATTTTAAGAAAGATATTTGATAAATTATTTGGATTCTAATTATTTATTTGATTTTAGCTTAGCTTCGCGAGCAGCTTTTGCCTTAGCAGCTTTTTCAGCTTTAGCAGCTTTTTCTGCAGCTAATATTTTTTTTGCGGCGGCCAAACTTTCTTCATTAATAGGTGTAAGTTGACCTTTAAAGAATTGTTCTAACCAAATAGTCAATTGATACTCAAGTTCAGGATAAGATTTTAATAAAGAAATACCAGAACCTCCTTTTTTTGTATTAATGACATCAAAATTACCTTGTGCAAATTTTGCAAGACGTTCTTGTTCATGCATAGAAGTAGTATCAGTTGAACTAGCAATAGCCAGAATAGGTGTCAACCCGATTTCAGTCATCGCAACAGGTATATACAATCCTTTAAACTTCATCATTGGTGAGAATAATACCAAAGCCTTCGGTTTTATAGTTAAAGCCCTAGCAACCAGAACTGCAGTATTAGCACCTATATCTCCACCAATAATAGCATAGTTTGTAAAATCCATTTTTTTATTTTTAGACTGAACATCTTTAATAACATATAAAACATCCGTAGGATAAAGAGCAAAAGTATCGTATTTAAAATACTGCCAAGCACGTTGTCTCATTGTTTTTGTATAAACACTTTTACCATGTCCTCTCAAGTCCATACCTAAAACAGCAAAGCCTGCATAATTAAGTTTTTTTTCAAAATTTCTAAAAGATGAATAATTATCACCAAGAGAATGTAACAATATAATTACAGGATAACGATTTAATCTCCTTTTAGGATAAGATAAATAAGCTTTTAATATAAAGCCGTCTTTTGTTTCAACATCAAATTTTTTATAAACAATATTTTTATCAAACGTAGAATCTACAGGAGCTTTAGAAGTCTCAGCAGCTACGGCATTTGAGGGAAGTAATAATAACAAAAATAAAATGGATAATATAAATGATTTAATAAGTTTCATAACAATATTATACTATAAATATATAATTTTGTTAACAAATGTTTACAAAATACACTAAAAATATTAATTTTTTAGACAAAAATGTTTTTATATTAATACAGAGAGAAAAAGAGTTCTGAGGATTTTATAAATGTCAATCACAATCGATGCAAATTTAAGTGTAATTCAAAATAAACTTAACATTTCTACGACAAGAATGGCAATGTATGCTGAAAGATCTGTTGATGAGATTATCGAATCTGAAGCAAAAGCTGGTAATACACGTGCATTACAATATGCAAGAGAATTAAGCAGCAATCCTGATCAATTAATAAAAACTTTTGAACTTGATCAACCTGGTAACAAATTAACAATCCTTCAAGAAATGAACGAAAATGAAATCATGGACATTTTACCTGAAGTTGATAAAGAAGGTTTAATGTTGGGTTTAAATTTCTTCACTCAAGAAAAAATGTTATATTTGTTAGAAGATGCTCCTATTGAAGAAGTTGTTAATATGTCATTAGAAGTATTACCTCTTAATCAAATTTTAGAAATGATTCCTTCTAAAGAATTAGATAAATTCGTACAAAATAAAGATTTAGATCCAAAATTAGTATTAGATTTTATTGATAAATTACCTCCTGAAGTTTTAGCGCAAATGGTTGAAACTGTTACAGGCGTACCTTTAGAAGAAGCTCATTTAGATGCTAAAGAATTAACAAAAATGATTGCAGGTTTTGATAAAGATACATACATTGATGCAATGGTTGCAATGGATGATGAAGCAAAAAGAAGCTTAATTGCAATGATGTCTAAAAAAGAACCTGAAGTTTTACAGTTATTTGATGCAAAAAATTACACAAAATCTTTAGCTATGTTGCAAAAACCTGATATGATGAAAGGTACAATAGCTTTAGAACCTGAAACAATGGTTAATATGCTAGGTGAATTACCAAAAGAATTGTTAGCTATCGTTGCAACTCAAGTTGATACTAAAGAATTTGCTGAAATCTTAATCAAAAAACATCAAGATTTATTAGCAGAAGTTATTGCAGCATAATTTGATTGAATAAAATCGATTAAAAAATCAAGTGCTGCCT
This sequence comes from uncultured bacterium, assembly GCA_902803265.1. Lineage (GTDB taxonomy): Bacteria > Cyanobacteriota > Vampirovibrionia > Gastranaerophilales > Gastranaerophilaceae > UBA791. Next base: position 11,133 of record CADCPD010000024.1, read on the forward strand.
CAGAAAATAAGAATTTTAACGTTCTGCGTCCAAGGTTTGAATTAAGTTTAACTTCTTTAATTTTTAAGCAATACTGAGTTTTAATTGCAATAAAAGCTGTTCCTGCCGGCTTGCCTGATGACTTTGTAGGACCAGCTACGCCTGTTATAGCCAGACAAATATCTTGTCCTGTTTTAGCAAATAAGCCTTCAACCATGGCCTCTGCACATTTTGAACTAACAACGCCATATTTATCAATTAGTTCTCTGTCTACGCCTAAAATATTAACTTTTGCATCAATTGAATAAGTGACAAAATTTTCTTTTATAAAATTAGAACTACCGGAAATATTTGTTAAACGAGAACTAATTAACCCACCTGTACAACTTTCTGCAGTTGATACCGTCAAAGAATAGTTAAATAATAAACGTGCAACTATTTGCTCTTTTTTATCAGATAATTGCAAATATAATATTTTCAAACTTTCAATAAACTTCTTCATCGTATTATGATTTTAAAAATAAAGTACGCTATTGTCAATAAAAAGCCCTATGGACCATTCCATAGGGCTTTTTCTATATTATTTTAATTATTTTGCCACAACTGCTAATCTAGAACCAGTTTCAACAGTTTTAGCTTGTTGATACGGATTTGATACAAAATTGTATTGAGGATTATACATAACTCTTGAACCTTTGAATGAAACATTTTGTTTTTCTGGAACAGAGTATAAAATTAATGTTGAATTATACATATCAATTCTGTTGCTATCAGTGAATTTTTTACCGCTTGCTAAGAAGTGATTGTATGCTTGTTCTGAATCAAATCTCTTAATAAAGTAATTACCGCATTCTTCACAAACTTTATAAACTGATTTATCTCTTGCATCAGCATTTTTGAATGTCATACCTTCAGTTAAACCGGCTTTTAAACCAACTTTATCATTACCTGTTGTGTGGAATGAAATGCTGTCTAATTTAACGTGAGGAGTATGTAATTCAGCTTCTTTATCAAGACTTACACCATTTGCATTGAATAATGTAATAGCCATAGAACCATCAGCTGATTGTCTTGCAATTACTGGGATATTAGCTCCACTTGTACTCTTATGTAAATCTAAAGTATAAGGAGTACCATTATTTAATGCTCTTAATTCAGGTTTTTCTCTCAAAGCCATTGTTTCATTCATATCTTTGTAGAAATCTTGAATAAATTTTTTATTTCCATCATTCAACCATTCCCAATGTAAGAATGAACGGTTATTTAAGTAAACGTTTTTAGCTTTTTCATCATAACCTGTGATACCAAGTTCGTCACCTGCATACATTGTAGGGTTACCAGGTAAACTTACCAAGAATCCCATCATAGCTTTGAATTTGCTCATACCAGGTTTTAAAATAGTTTCAAAAGTTGCATTGTATAATTTACCTTTTTCTTCTTTAGATAAATTCAAACCGTGTTTTTCAGTTGCTTGTTTCAAAACTGTTTTGATTGCAACATCAAATGGTTTTGTACCGAATGCATCAGCTGAGAATTGTTTATCTAAATATTTACCTGAAGCCAAATCAGCTATTGATTTAGATATTGATGAGAAGATTTCATCTTTTCTTTGAGATGGTTGGAATACTTTACCTAAAGCTTTACCAAAACCACCTTTTAAAGCATCTGCCATTGCAATAGCTTTATTATTTACATGGTTGAAGTTAATTGAATTAACATCAGCATCAGTAACTTCGTTATACATTTTATCTTTTAAAATAGCAGTTGCAATCTTTTTGTGATTGTAATTGTTATTGAAGTTAGTATGGAATAATTCCATATCTAAAGATAATGTATGTAACATTCTTGGTTTATCGTGGTTGCCAACGAAAGTATAAGAATAAAGAATTGAATCCAATGGAGCTGAATTTAAGTAATTATCTCCACCTACCATTTTATCAAATATTTTTCTGCTTCTTGTGTTTTGGTCAATTGAAACCCCAGTTGTAATATCTTTATTGAATAAGTTAGCAACATCAGTGAAGAAGTATGAGTAGTTAGCTATTGAAGTCATACCTGCTTCTTGATGCAATTTCATAACTGCATCTTTTGCTGATGAATATTTACCTGAATTATCGTGTAATGCATATTCGTCAGTAACTTCAGCAACCATATAAGCATTTTTATTTTCTTCTACAACTGCTTTTGAGAAATTGTGCCAGAAGTTGATTACATTTGACCAAGATTCTGAGAAGTTTGAATTACCATTTCTTAGAGCATCCATATCTGCGATATCTTTTGCTGCGTCAATTCTCCAATCAAGACCAGCATTTGTTCTGTCAACAATCATTTCAGAAAGAGCGAATGAATTTGCATCTTTACCTTCTAATCTCTTTAAGATTGAATTTGTAAGAACTTCTTTATCAGCATTAGAGATATGTTTAACACCTGATTTTAATTTTGAAAGTAATTCAGTTGCTTCATTTTTAGGTGAATCAGCTAAGATACCCATTGATTCTAATGTAGCATCTTCTTTTAATTTGCTGTAATCATAAGATAAGTTACCATCTTCTAAAGTTTTAACTTTTGCATCTGGTTGAACAGCTTTAACTACAGCAAATTTAACGATATCACCAGCTACAAGAGGTAAAACATATTTAGCCATTTTTGTAGCTTTACCGTTTTGAGTTAATTTAGAACCTTCAGGTAATTTAGCATTTACCTTACTCATAATTTCATTTGCGAAAGAAGATAATTCTTCTGTATAGAATTTATTAGTTTTTTCGTAAACTGATTTATTTTCTTCAGTTAATTGAGGATTATTTTCTTTATGTAATTCGTAACGAGTTTTTCCTACTAATTCAGCTTTTGTAGCTCTGTTTGTCATAAATGATGAACTTAAAACTGCAACTGTATCATCAGCAAGTTCGATTGAATCAAGAGGTAAATCCATCAATGATTTTGTCATTAATTCGTTGTAATCAGAAGGTAATTTAGAAGTTTTTGATTCATATTTACCATTCAATACATTTTGAACAACTGCTAAAGAAACTTCTTCTTTTACTGATTTAGGTAATTTACCTTCATCAACAGATTTATGAATTGATTTTAAAGTATTTTCTGCGTTTTTATCAACATTTTTTAAATTTTTAGAAACGTATTCGTTTAAAATGTTTGCTGTTTTATTTGTCCAATATCTACCTGACGCTACCACATAATCTTGTGCTTCAAAGTTTTTAGCTTTAATTTGTTTTGTTTGATATTCTCTTTCGTGAAGAGGTAAATTGTTCAAACGTTTTGTATCTGCATGAGAGAATACGAAGTTTAATTTTGCAATATCTGTATTAGCATCCCAAGTTTCAAATCCGTTTTCAAATTTATCTTCTAATACATATGATGACGATGTTGTTAAGAATTTTGCTCCAACAGGAGAATCCATTTTGATTTGTTTGTCATTTTGTTGATTTTTGTTGTATTTATTTAATTTTTTAACATTATCGTTATAAGTTTCAGGTCTGATTTCAAATGAATAAGGAATAACTGTATCGTTGTGATTATTGATTTCTAAAGGATTTCCTGTATCCAATTTGTCATAAGATTTAATCAATTTTGTTGTATCATTTTTTTGTTCTTCACTTACTAAACGTTTATCATAAATTTGAACGAAAGTAGGTTTTTTAGAGTTATATTTTTCGTTTTTAGAAATTTTAATTTCGCCTGAAGCTTTATCTTGTTCATATTTGTAAGGAGAGTTAACAACTTTGTGACCTACAAATTCTTGATTTTTAGGGAAAACACCCATTGATAAAGGACCAGATTGAAGGCCAGATGCTCTGAACCAATTATAATAAGGTGATTGTTCGCCCCATTTTAAAACGTGTTTAAAGTGAACACCTTCTAAACCTTCATTTACGAATGCACCGTCTGAAACAAAGTTCATACCGTTTTTAAACATTTTTTCTTGGAAAGTTCTGTAGTTGTCAATGTTACCAATAGAGTTTGACATTTGCATACAGTTTTTATTCCAATAACTGTGAGATGAAAGACTATCATCTGTGAAAATAGGAGTTGAAACAACTCTTGAATAACCTGCTTGTTTTAATTTATCAATATTTGCTTCAAAACCTGCTAAATTACCGCCTAATTTATTTGAGAATGTTTTTGTTGATTTTGCAGCTTTTGCTTGAATATCTTTATCTAATTGAGGTTTACCTTTTTCATCATAAACCCAACCTACCGCATATGAATCAGGTAATGCTAAAATCATTGAACCACCTTTAGAAACATTTGTTCCGTTTTGCATTACAAGATTAAATTTATCAAAATTACCATTCTTAGAATAGTCAATTACAGAACCTGCATCAACTTGATAGAATGATTTTGATGAATCATGTTTATCAACAACTTTATAACGATATGCAAATGGTTCATTTGAACTTAAATCGTCATAAGCATAAGCCATATCTACTCTTAAACCGTCTTTACCAATTTTTACAGATTTAGAACCTGTTTCATTATTAGTAAGCATTTTTGAAACATTATAATTTGCATCTCTATCTTTCTTAACAGAGAATACTTCTAAATATACATCATATTTGTTTTCATCATGAGGATAATTAAACTGATATTCTCGGGTTCCGTCATCAGCCTTTTTATGTTCAAAACCTTTAAATGATAATGCTCTTGGAGTTGTAACGTTTAAATTAACTTTCATGAATATACCTACACTTACACTATACTATGTATTAATAAAGGTACGAAAACATAATAAATTGACATTTTTTGCATGGTTTGTTAACAATACGTTACAGAAAAAATATTAAAAAATTTTAGTTCAAAATAGGAAATTTTTTAAGTATAATATAAGTGAATTTTAAGAGGTAAAATTATGAAAAAATATATAAAAACAAAGATTGTTTCAACACTGGGACCAAGTTCTGATACAAAAGAAAAAATAAGAGAATTAATATTAGCAGGTGTAACAATGTTCAGATTAAATTCTTCACATGGTGACTTTGAACAGCATTTGAGAAATTTAACCTATATAAGAGAATTGGAAGAAGAACTTGATACTCTAATTCCTGTATTGTTGGATTTACAAGGTCCAAAAATAAGAGTTGGACGTCTTGACGAATCAATAAAAATAGAAAAAGGACAAATTTTAAAATTTAGACATCAGGAAAAACTTGAAAATGATATCATTCCAGTTGATTACGAAGGAATTGCAAAAGATGTTTCAACAGGCTCTAAAATACTTATGGACGACGGAAAAATTTCGCTTGAAGTTCAAAAAGTGGAAGATGATGTTGTTTATGCAAAAGTCATTGCAGGTGAAATTTTAAAACAAAGAAAAGGAATAAATATACCTGGTTCTTGCGGAAGTGTTAATGTACTTACAGAAAGAGACAAAGAATTTGTTAAATTTGCAATAGATAACAAAATTGACTATTTAGGTCTATCATTTGTAAGAGATGCAAAAGACATAATTGAATTAAAAGAACTTATTGATGAATATAAAGGAAAAATAAAGATAATTTCTAAAATAGAAAAACCTCAAGCAATAAAAAATATTGATGAAATAATCGAGAAATCATCAGGAATCATGGTAGCAAGAGGTGATTTAGGAATAGAAATTTCCCCTGAAAGAGTACCTATTGTACAAAAAGAGATAATAAAAAAAGCAAACGCTCAAAGAAAAGTAGTAATCGTTGCAACACAAATGCTTGAATCTATGATAGACAATCCTATTCCGACACGAGCAGAAGCATCAGACGTTGCAAATGCAATAATCGACGGAACAGATGCTATTATGTTATCAGGGGAAACAGCTGCCGGTAAATACCCTGTAGAAGCAGTAAAAATGATGACAGCCATTGCAGAAGAAGTTGAATACAGTCAAATAATGCGACACAATCACTATGACGAAGAAACTCTTGAAATAAACAAAAATGACAGTATAGCAATATGTTCTGCGGTAATTGATATGGTAGATAAAATAAAAGTAAAGGCCATTATTGCATTTACAGCAAGCGGTTATACCGCAAAATTATTATCAAAAGCCAAACCAACGGTTCCTATATTTGCTTGCTGCAAAAGCAAAAAAAATTGCAGAAGATTAAAATTATACAGCGATGTTTATCCTGTTGAAACAAACTTTAATGAAGCAATAACACCTGCAACATTGAAAGAATTTAACACAATGCTTATGGAAAAGCATGATTTAAAAAAAGGTGATACAGTAGTGTTTACAGGTGCAATGCCAGATTTAATGATAGGAAAAACAAATTTCATAAAAATACATGAACTCGGTACATTCAGCTAATGAACAAGTAGTTAATGTTTTTTAATGATTTAATGACAACAAATCTTCCTTAAGTTAATATATACATAGGGGAGCCGAATTATATGAGTTTAAACACACAAAAGCAGGGATTAAAAAGTACTCTTTCAAGTGAACAGGATATTTTTACAGAATTATCAACATCTGCTCTTTTAGCAAGGAAATCTGTTCCGGCATTACACAGAGAACTTGCAAATAATTATGTTCTTATAAAAAAAATATATAAGTTTCCTGCCGTAAAATCTCTAATAACAGAGCAAGACAAAAATTTATTAAACAAATATTCTTTAAAACCTCTTGCAGAAACTGATATACATACAATAAATAAAGAACTTGAACAAATAAGAAATTTATCCGCAGACAAAAATGAAGAAATGAGAAAAGATGCTGAAGGCTTAATAATCACCAGAACAAAAGAGTTGAAGTATATTGTAGCAAGTAATTATTCAAAATACAGTAACGAAATAAATAACGGATATATGGCTCTCGAAAAATATTTTGAAGAAATTTCAAAGTATTATTCGTAAGAAGGAATTTATGGATAGAAAAGAATTTATAAATGCAGAAAGAATAGTTATAAAACTTGGTACCAATACACTAAGAAACGACAATGGAGAAGTTTCGCTTCCTAGAATTTATTCTTATATTGAAGATATAGCTCACTTAATAAAAACAGGCAAAGAAGTAATTCTTGTAACCTCTGGTGCCGTTGGATTAGGCAGAAAAAAAATAAATGTAGAAAAATCTGATGATGTTGTTATAAAACAAGCATGTGCTGCAATTGGGCAATGCAAACTAATGTCACTCTATGAGGATGGATTTGGAACTTATAACGTAACAACAGCACAAGTTTTATTAACAGAAGATGATTTTTCTCAAAGAAAAAGATATTTAAATTTAAGAAATACATTGAACAAACTGTTGGAATTAAAAGTTTTACCAATAATCAATCAAAATGACACTGTTTCAACGGTAGAATTAGATGAAATATACCAAGATATGCAAGTTTGTTTTTCAGATAATGACAAACTTTCAGCACTTGTTGCAAGCGAAATGGATGCAGATTTACTGGTAATTTTATCAGATGTTGACGGGCTATTTGATTCAAATCCCAAAGAGAATCCAAATGCAAATATAATACCTGAAGTAAAAGAAGTAACAGATGAAATTTTAAAACTAGGAAAAGAAGCCTCAGAAAACGGCAGAGGAGGTTTTCGTTCAAAACTTGAAGCAGCAAAACAAGTTAACAGATTTGGAGGAAAAGTTTTAATTGCAAACGGAAAATATCCATCAGTAATAAAGGAAATTTTTGAAGCTAAAAAAATAGGAACAGCATTTTTACCAAACGAAAACGGATTATCAGAGAAAAAACGATGGATTGGTTATGCAACAAATGTTATTGGTAAAATAACCGTAAATGCAGGAGCTAAAAAGGCAATCCTAAGCAACTCAAGCTTATTACCAATAGGAATAATCAATGTTGTTAATGAATTCAAAAAAGGAGAAGTCGTTTCAATAATAGATGAATATGGGCAGGAAATTGCTCGAGGAATGGTAAATTATAATTCAGAAGACTGCAGAAAAATAATAGGCTACCATTCAGATGACATACTAAAAATTTTAGGTTATAAAAATTATGACGCAGTGGTAACGAGAGATAATATAACGATATTATGAAATCAAGTGTAAGTATAATAGCAAAACAAGCTAAGCAAGCATCTACAAAACTTGCAACAATCGATACAAAAATAAAAAATAAAGTTTTATTGGCAATAAGAAACTCAATAATTGCAAATCAAGAAAAAATTCTTGAAACAAATGAGCAAGACATGAAAGAAGCCTTAAAACTATTGGAAAATAAAGAAATAAAGACATCTGTTTATAACAGATTAAAACTTGATGAAAACAAAATTCAAGACATGATTCATGAAATAGAAGGTGTCATAATGCTTGATGATCCTGTTGGGAAAGTTCTTGTGGAAAGAGAACTCGATGAAGATTTAATCCTAAAAAAAATTACCGTTCCAATAGGAGTAATTGGCGTAATTTTTGAAGCAAGACCGGATGTAATAACTCAAATTTCTGCACTTGCCATAAAATCAGGAAACGCTGTAATTTTAAAAGGGGGTAAAGAAGCAATAAATACCAATAGAGTCTTACTTGGAATAATTAATGCAACACTAAAAGCATTTCCAGAAATTCCGGATAATGTTTTAAATCAAATATATACACACGCCGAAGTAGAAGAAATGTTAAAGGCAGAAGAAGATATTGATTTAATAATCCCAAGAGGTTCAAACCATCTTGTAAGATATATCAAAGATCATACACACATTCCTGTATTAGGACACGCAGACGGAATATGCCATATATTCGTTGATGAGAATGCTAGTTTAGAACTTGCAAAATCAGTTATCGTAGATTCTAAATGTCAATATCCAGCAGCATGTAATGCAGTTGAAACACTTTTAATACACGACAAATTCAAATGGAAAATTGACTTATTTAACCATTTAAAAAATAACGGAATAGAACTTATTGAAAAGCCTGAAACATATGCATACGAATATGGAGAAAAGAAATTAGCATTAAGAAACGTTATTTCAGTAGATGAAGCAATCTATCACGTAAATAAATTTGGCTCACACCATACAGATTGCATAATTTCAAGAGATGAAAACAACATAAAAAAATTTATGAATGAAGTTGATTCAGCAGGGGTATACGCAAATGTTTCAACAAGATTTGCTGATGGTTACAGATACGGACTAGGCGCAGAAGTAGGAATATCAACGAATAAAACTCACGCCAGAGGACCTGTTGGAGTTGAAGGTTTAACGATATACAAGTACACCCTTGAAGGCAAAGGCCAAATAGTTGCAGATTATGCAACCGGTAAAAAATCATTTCACCATAAGGATTTAATTTAATGAAAATAGGCATAGTAGGACTTGGTTTAATTGGAGGCTCAATATACAAAAAGCTTACACAACTAAACTATGACATTGTTGGGATTTCTAAATCACAACAAGGGAAAGAAAAAAATATAACAAATGATATATCAAATTTAAAAGATTGTGAATTAATTTTTGTTGCTACACCAATTAATTCAACAATAAACAAATTAAGAGAAATTGAAAAAGTTGTGAGTAGAAATACTATTGTAACTGATTGCTGTTCAGTAAAAGAATTTTTATCAAAAGAAGAATTTAATTTCAAATTTATACCATCTCATCCTATGGCAGGAACAGAATTTAGCGGATATAAAAATTCTTTTGCAGAATTATTTAACGGTGCGAAATGGGTTATAACACCAATTAATGATACATCAACAAGTATACTAGAAAAAATAATAACAGAATTGGGCGCTACACCAATTATCACAACGCCACAAAAACATGATGAAGCTGTAGCATTAATTTCACATATGCCAATGGTCATAGCTCAAGGGTTAATGAAATCATCAGAAAGCAATGATTTAGCCCAAAAACTTGCATCAAGTGGTTTTAGAGATATGACAAGGCTCTCAATGTCTAATACTGAAATGGCAATAGATATGATAGAATACAATAGCAAAAACATAGAACTATCATTACTAAATTTATACAATACAATCGGAAATTTATTGAAAAATTATCCAAACGAAATATCACACATCAAAGCATTAAGAGAAAAGATGTATAAAAACGGTAAAAACATTTTATAAATTCGTATTAGTTATTATTTTCTTCTGTTTGCTGTTGCTTATATGCAGCAATATCTTCAATTTTTATACCTGAAATACCAACTTGATTTCTGCCGTTTTCTTTAGCATAATACAAGCCCTCATCAGCAATTGTAATGAGTTCCTGATTTGTTTCACCATCATATGGATATGTAGATACACCAACACTGATTGTAACATGAGCTTCTTGTGTTGCAGTTAACCTAAAGACTTTTTGAGCAACAGCTGAGCAAAGACGATTAGCATTAAATAAAGCTTCTTCTTTATCAGTATTTGTAAGAATAATACTCATTTCTTCACCACCATAACGGCAAACTATATCAGTTGCACGAACATTTTGTTTAAGAGTTTTAGCGACCTGTCTTAAAACAGCATCACCGGCTTGGTGACCATAAGTATCATTGAACTTTTTAAAGAAATCAATATCAACAATTATCAAAGAAACATGTCCATTATAACGACGAGAACTGTCGATATGCAATTTTAATTGATCTTGGAAATATCTGTGATTATATAATTCAGTTAAACCGTCAGTTGTTGCAAGCTTATATTGATAATCGAAATCTTTTGATTTAATAACATACTTAATAATGTATGAAATAATAAATATGGAAATTACAGCTATCAACGGTAATATTATATCAATCCATAGATTTGCAAAAAACATTGCACCATTTGCAATTATTAAATATGCAACAAGAGTAGAAATTGTTGTAATAATAGCAACATAATTAGAATTAGTTCTTAGAACGACTGTTCCAACTATAGCAACTAACAATAATGTTATTATAATATTTGTAATAGGCTTAACTTTGTGGATAAAATTGCCGTCAATAAAATTATTTAAGAATGTTGCATGGATTTCAACCCCAGGATAGGTTTCTCCTGCACCACCGGTAACAGGTGTACTCTTTAAGTCACCCAAACCTGAAGTAGTTGTACCAATAAATATAATCTTATTGTTTAAGTCATAATGTTCCTTAATTTTTTCCCCGTTCATTTGCATAACTAACTTATAAAGAGGAATATGCTGATAAGTTTTTCCGTCAGATTGACCATACCAATTTAATATCAAACCACCATCAGAATTTACAGGAATTTTTTTGTCTGCGATAAGGATATTAGAATGTTTATCAATAGATATTGTGTTATAAGAGGTATTATCCAATTTTGATTGATGATACAAAGCAGTCAAAA
>CADCPD010000025.1 GCA_902803265.1 uncultured bacterium
ACTTTGAAAACAGTTATTGCTGATGAAAACGTTGATATGATTATGGTTATTTACTTACCATTCTTAGGCTTAAAAGATATTGATGTTGCAAAAGCTGTAATGGAAATCAAAGCTCAATATCCTGAAAAACCTGTAATTGGTGTATTCATGACTAAGAGTTCATTCTTCACAGCATTATCAGATATGGATGTAAATATGCCATTCTTTATGTATGCAGAAGAAGCAGCAGAAGGCTTTGCAAGATTAGACCAACAAAGAAAATGGATTGCAAGACCTGAAGGTAAAATCCCTTGCTACGATGTAGACAGAGAAAGAGCTGAAAAAATTATGTACAGCGCATTAAAAGAAGACAGAGCTCAATTAACAACTCGTGAATCAATCGATGTATTAGATGCATATGGTATCAGAGTATGTAAATCTGGTTTTGCAACAAATGAACAAGAAGTTGTAGAATTAGGAAACTCTATCGGATACCCTGTTGTAATGAAAATGACTTCTAAAACAACATCTCACAAAACAGATGTTGGCGGTGTAAGAGTTAATATTCAATCAGAAGAACAATTAAGAGCTGAATATAACGACTTATTATCTAAATTAGAAGAAAAAGGCTTGTTAGAAGGTCTTGAAGGCGTTATCATCCAAGAAATGGTAAAAGGCAACAGAGAAATGGTTTGCGGTATCGCAACTGACCCTCAATACGGACCAATGATGATGTTCGGTTTAGGTGGTGTGTTCATCGAAGTTATGAAAGACGTAACATTCAGAATCGCTCCTCTAACTGATGTTGATGCTGAAGAAATGATTAAATCAGTAAAAGCATACAAATTATTAGAAGGTGCAAGAGGAACAAAACCTGCTGATATGAATCAAATCCAAGAAACTTTATTGAGATTATCTCAATTAGTATCAGATTATAAATTCATCGATGAATTAGATATTAACCCATTATTAGTATCTGAAAAAACAGGTGAAGGCATCGCAGTAGACGGACGTATTAAAGTTAGATTGGAAGAAGCAAAAGAAGCTTTAGGTTTAACTTGTTGTTCTTGCGGTTGTCACGAATAATAAACATATTCAAAGATAACAAAGGCGGTTTTTGCATTTTGCAAAAACCGCCTTTGTCTAACATTTTTACAACGAAAAATTTATTTTCGTTTATTTAATTTTATTTTTAATCCCAAAATAGTTAATATTTTATGATTTGTATTCCAATCATTTTTTATTGAAAATATTTTTTCGAAAAGAGAATATTTTATTTTTTTAGGATATTTTTTTTCTAAAGATATTAATTCTTCTTTTGTAAAATATTTATTTATGACATTATTTTTTTCCTGTAAAGCAATAGAATGCGTTTTTTTGTCACAGGAAATTCCTTCAGTGTTAAAATAAGTTATTGTATATGGAAGATATTTAAAAGTAACACCATTTTCCAAGAAAACAAAACATTTTTCATAATCACTTACAACTTTATTATTTTCATTATATAAGCCATATTTGTCGAATAATTCCTTTTTTATAAATGAAGCCTGATGTCTTAAACTATATCTGTATAAAAATTCTTTTGTTAATTCAGTAGGCATTGGCTGAATATGATTTTTGAGCGGATCTGATTTCAAATAACATTCGTTTCCGTATAAATAATCTTCTGTATAAGATTTATTTTCAAAAATATCTTTTAAAGCATCATCATAAAAATAGTAATCTCCTGAATTTAAAAAATTCAGATATTCTCCTTCCGCAAGATTTATTCCTTTATTCATTGCATTATAGCGTCCATTATCAGGTTCAGAAATAAATTTGTCTATTCTGTATTTGTACTTATCCCAAATTTTTTGAGTTTCTTCGTTAGAGCCGCCATCAACAACAATCCATTCAAAATCTTGCCAAGTTTGATTAACAATACTTTTGCAAGTTTCTTCCAAATTCGGTTCATTATAACAAATTGTTATTATACTTAATTTTTTCACAAAATCCTCTTTAATTGTTTTTCAGTGTTTTTATAATATTTTCCAAATTATGCAAAGATGTTTCTTCAAGTTTTTGTGCTTTTAGTTTTATATTATCTTGCAATTGTTTATAATTTTCATTATTAATATTTATGGCTTTTTCCATTGCTATATCAAAATTTTCGTCTTTATCATATATTAAAGAATTTTTTTCATTAAAATCATATATGTCAGCAAATTCTTTATAAATAATACATGGTTTCAAAAATCCGTAAACAAGCTGAAATGTTCCTGTTGTTCCATTGTGTTTATATCTTTCGTGTTCCGAATTTTCAGGACTTAAAAGAGGCAAAATAAAATCGGCTTTTTCAAGTTCAGCAAACATCTTATCATATTTTATACGTCCTTTTATTTCAAAAAATTCTCTTATATCCTCAGGTAAAGTTTCTACTTTTCCTCTGCCTATAATTGTTACTTTAAAGTTTTTAATTCCTCTTTCAAGCATTTTTTTTACGGCTTTTATGAGTATTTGGATATTTCTTCTTTCTGGTTCCAAAGCTCCGATTGTAATAAAGTTAGTTACTTGATTTTTTGATGTAATATTAACTTCTCCAAAATAATGCGGATTAACAACTTTATTTTCTAATTCAGGTAATTTATCAGGATTTGCAAGTATTATTTGTGTATCAGCCGCTACTTCAGAGATTCTGTTTATATGGTGCTGTACAAATATTCTATTACATTTTGGCATAGTTTTTATAAAAGTATTTATATCCGTAGGTCCGTTTTGATAAATTAATTTTGAATTAAATACTACAAGTTCATAATCTTTAAAATCAAAAAATTTAAAAATATCTACAAGAGTATAATTACTAATTTTAAAAAGTTTTATTTTATTTTGTATTTTTGAAAAAAGTCCGTCGCAAAAAGCTTCATTCAATAAAAATTCTACATTGTATCCTAAATCCGAAAGATACTTATAATACCCTGGAATTGTTTCATAGTGACAAGTATTAGCTTCAACAATAAGAACTGTATTCTTTTTTACTTTATGAAATTTTAAACCTAAAAATTTTATAAAATCTATATATCTGGGTATCATTAAATTTGTTATATAAAATTTGTGCCCAAAAATGGATACATATTTATGTTTTAACCCGTTTTTATATTCGTTTTTTAATAAAAATATTTTGTTTGATGATGACATTATTTAATATTTATTAATCTAATAAGGAGAAACATATTACTTATTTTTTAAAAATGTAAAGTATATTTCTCATTTTATTTAAAGTTAAATCTATTGTCAAACATGTATTACATTTTTATAAAAAGTAAAATATAAAAGGTTAAATAAGTATTAATTATACGATATTTTTATAAAAGGTGAAGAAGGTATGATGTTATACGATGACAAAAATTTTATTGGAAATATAATAAAAAAAGCGCGAAAAAGTGCAAAAATGAAACAGTCTGTGCTTGCAGAAAAAATAGAAATGTCAGACAAAAATCTTGGTAATATTGAAAATGGAAAACAATTTCCGCAGATAAATAATTTTTTTAGAATACTAGAAGTATTACAGTTATCTTTAGAAGATTTCGGTGTAAATACCGTGAAAAAAGAAAACTATAAAAAATTTAATTTAATAAAAAAAATATACACTCTCAATGATATAGAATTAGATATTTACATGGAGCTTGTTAATATTATTGATAAAATGGCATATAATAAATAGTTATAAAATTTTATTATTTAGTTTTATTTGTCCCTTTAGTATCAAAATATCCGACTATTGAACGGAAGTTATTCATAAACTGTTCATAGCTTAATTTATAAACCTTTTGCAAATCATTTACTTTATCTTTAGCGTTTTGAATAGCCATTTCATCGCAACCGTAATTTTTTAAATCGGTTTCAAAATCTTGTTCGGATGTTCCTTTTGAAAAATCCACATATCTTGGATTTATTAAATGAACTTCTTTTTTATCTTTATCAACTTTTTTAATTACATAGTAGTGCATTTTTCCGATGCCGTCTTTAGTATTCATTAATTTTGAACCTGCAACAAAACTGTGTTTATTCATAGTTTTGTCTCCAATTTCATCCAATAATTTTACGGCTTCTTCTTTTTTACTGTTTAAAGATAACAAACTGTCATCACCAAGTGAAATTGGTTTTTTGCCAGTTAAAGATTCCATATAAACGCTTGCAAGATTACATTCAACCGGTAAATCAGCACAGAATAACGGTGCAAATGTTCTTATTATTGCAGGTTTTGAATCTTTTCTGTCTTGAATTACAAAATTTGTAGCTGTTTCAACCGCACCTGTAGGATTAAACTGATGTCTGTTTGTTACTGTATTATACTTTTCGTCTTTTTGAATTTTATATGAATTATCCTTATCGTATTTATTAAATGTTATTTCAAAAGTATCTCCATCAGCAGAAGTTTTAATGCTTTGTTTAAGCATTTGTTTACCATGTCTTGATTTTGCAAGTGCTTTTAGGGTAGATACCAAATAACAATCGGAAAGCGTAACTTGCGGAGTTGCAAGAATATCTTTTATTTGTCCGCCCGTGATTTTTTTATATCTTGTTTCAGTAGGATTCGTAGCCTCAGTTTTAGCTGAAGCTTCTTTTTTGTTATTTATTGGCACGATTTGTGCTACTGAAGGACTACCTACCGAAATCATACTTTTATAAAACATGTGAAGCTAAAAAATTGCCTTTTTTGTGTAAATATTACAATATTTAAATTCTCACTTTTAATTAACAAGAAAGTCTTAAAAATTTTTGGCAAAAATAATTAGAAAGTTTAATGAATTACTTATTAAAAATTTGTATTATAACAATGTAAATCCTCAACTCTTCTGATTGCTTAATTTTGCCTCTCTTTTAATGATATGTTTTAAGGGAGGTTTTTTTTATTTCCAATAAACGTTAAAAAATTTTACTCATATCTTAATGCATCAATAGGATTTAATAAAGATGCTTTGTATGCAGGATAATAACCAAATCCTACGCCGACAAGTCCAGAAAAACTTAATGATAAAATAATAGAAAATGCCGAAACGGAAACATTCATTGCGCCTGAAAGTCCTATAAGACCAGATATTATACATCCTATTAATACTCCGACAAGTCCGCCTATCATAGAAAGTAAAAATGATTCTATCAAAAATTGAATTCTTATATCGGAAGCTTTTGCACCAATGGCCATTCTTATACCGATTTCTTTAGTTCTTTCTGTTACAGATACAAGCATTATATTCATAATTCCGATACCGCCTACAAGTAACGAAACTGATGCTATTGCACCTAAAAGTACAGACATTGTTCTGACAGAAGATTTAATAGTTTCCTGCATTTGGGCTAAATTTCTTATCTCAAAATCATTGTCCTGATGTTTGCTTATATTATGTCT
Source organism: uncultured bacterium (assembly GCA_902803265.1). GTDB lineage: Bacteria > Cyanobacteriota > Vampirovibrionia > Gastranaerophilales > Gastranaerophilaceae > UBA791. Next base: position 5,369 of record CADCPD010000025.1, read on the forward strand.
TTCTTTTAAAAGCTCTTCTATTTCTGTCTGTGTTGATTCAAGAACATCTGCGTTTTGAGTTTTTACGGTTATCATTGTAACAGTACCGGGAAAATCTGTTCCGAAAACTTTTTTTTGAGCGGTTGTTATTGGAATAAAGATTAAATCGTCTTGGTCCTGACCCATTCCCGATTGACCTTTAGATTCAAGAATACCGATAACTTTAAACGGAATATTTCCGACACGAATAATTTTGTTTATGGGATTCATATCTCCAAATAGTTCTGTAGATACAGTTTGTCCTATTATTACAACTTTTGCATTATTCTTTATATCTTCAGATAAAAAGTTTCTGCCTTCTGATATTTCATAATTTCTTATAAAGAGATATGGTGCAGTAGTTCCGCCAACAGAAGTTGACCAGTTTTGGTTGCCGTAAGTAAGCTGTTTGCCTTCTGCTGAATATGGTGCTATTGCAAGTATTCCTGAAACTCTTTTTTCTATTGCTTCTGCATCTTTTAATGTAAGAGTAGGTCTTGTCCCCATGCCCATTCTTACACCACCCGATTTTGCAGAGGCGGAACGTATTATAAGAAGGTTGCTCCCCATTGATTCCATATCTTTGGCTATTTTTTCTCTTGCGCCTGTTCCGACTGCAAGCATTATGATTACGGCACTTACACCTATAATTATCCCTAAACTTGTAAGAGCTGAACGCATTTTATTTATTTTTAAAGAATTTATTGCTATTTTTAATATGGTTTTTGTATCTATCATTGTCGTTTTACCTCATCAGAGATAATGTTTCCGTCTTTAAATCTTACAACACGTTTGCAATATTCTGCTATATCAGGTTCATGTGTTACCAAAACAATAGTTTTTCCGTGTTTTTCATTTAAGCTACAGAAAAATTCCATAATTTCAATACTTGTTTTTGTATCGAGATTACCGGTAGGCTCATCCGCAAGAATTATTGGTGCATCATTTACTATTGCTCTTGCTATTGCTACACGCTGCTGCTGACCGCCTGACATTTGATTTGGCATATGATTTTCTCTGTTTTCCAAACCAACTATTTTTAAAGCCTCTTTTGCTTTTCTGTGTCTTGTTTCTTCGTCTATTCCTTTGTATATCATCGGTAATTCTACATTATCCAGAGCAGAAGTTCTTGATATAAGGTTAAAGCCCTGAAAAACAAATCCCAATTTAACATTACGAATTTCTGATAAACTGTCACTATCCAAATGAAGAACATCTATTCCGTCAAGATAGTATGAGCCGGAATTTGGTTTATCAAGAGTTCCCAACATATTCATAAATGTTGATTTGCCTGAACCTGATGTTCCCATAATTGCAACAAATTCACCTTTTTCAATGGATAATGAAACATTATTTAGCGCATTAAAAGCGGCTTCACCTGTTGCATAAGTTTTTATTACATTTTTAACTTCTATTAGTGCCATTTTTAAAACATTCTCATAGGTGGTTTACCTTTAGAGCCTTTATTTGATTTTGAATTACCAGAGCTTACGATAACTTTGTCGCCTTCTTTTAAGTCGCTGTTTTTAATTTCTGTATAAGTATCATCGCTTGCGCCTGTTTCTACATCAATTCTTACTGGTTTACCTTTTTTAAGTACCCAAATACCTTGTTTTTCATATCGTTTTACTTCACCTTTTGTTGTTGGTGTGAATTTTAAAGCTATTGTCGGAACACAAAGAACATCTTCTTTCTTTTGTGTAATTATTGAAACATTAGCTGTCATACCGGGTTTTAGTTTTAAATCTTCATTATCTACACTTACAACAACAGTATATGTTACAACGTTTGAAACAGTTGTAGGAGATATTCTTACCTGTGATACTTTTCCTTTAAAGACTTCATCAGGATATCCGTCAAGGGTGTAATCAACTTCCTGACCTTCTTTTATTTTTCCGATATCAGCTTCTGAAACGCTTACTTCTATTTGCATTTCTTTTAAATCTTTTGCAACGGTAAATAGTTCGGGTGCTTGAAAACTTGCAGCAACAGGTTGTCCCGGATCAACGTTACGGGTAACAATTACACCGTCAACAGGAGAATAAATGTATGCAAATGAGCGTTGTCTGTCTGCATAATCTTTATCTGCTTTTGCTTGGATTATTTTTGCTCTTGCCGCGTTTAACAGTGCTTTGTTTGCCAAATAATCGGCTTCTGCCTTATCAAGTTCACTTCTTGCCATAAAGTTTCTTGATACAAGATTTTTACATCTGTTATAAGTCTTTAAACTGTTTGCAGTTATAGCCGCTTGTTTATCATAATCAGCCTGTGCATTTACAAGTGCGGCTTGTGTTTTTTCACAATTTGCATCAAATAAACTCGTATCCATTAAAGCAAGTAACTGACCTTCTTTTACTTTTGAATTGAAATCAACAAAAACTTTCATCATCAAACCGGATACTGTTGAGCCGACGCTGACTGTATTTACGGGATTTATTGTTCCTGATGCTTCAACAACCTGCTGAATTGTTCTTACTTCAGCTTTTTCTGTCTGATAGTTTGTTAATTTAAGCTTTTTACCCAAAGCAAAAACTATTAAAGCTGTTATTGCAGCGATTATTATCAGGAATAATATTCTTTTTTTATTTTTTGTTGCCATTTACTTTATTTTTCTCCTCTGTAACTTTTATTTCTTCAGGCAACATTGAAATTGTTAATTCAAGTTTTGCCCTTGCTACATTGTAATCAAAAACTATTTTTACATATTCTCTTTGTGCTTTATTATAATTTACTTTCGCATCCTGAAGTTCAATAAAATCACCTAATCCAACTTCATATCTGCCATCTGCAAGTTCAAAATTTTCTAATGCTTGTCTTACTTTTACATATTGAAGCGGAATTTGTTTTTCTAATTTTTTCATATCAATATATGCTTTTTGAACTTCAAAATATATGTCTTTTTCAGCCATTTCAACAGAATCTTTTGCAACATCCAATTCTGCCTTAGCCTGATCAATTTTAAACTTTGTATTTGCAGCATTTATTACCGGCAGATTTAAGTATGCTCCAGCATTAAGTCCATTTGTGTAATAATTTTGCGTACTATTGTTATATTTGTATCCTGCTTGTGCAGTTAAAGCCGGATAATATTCTCTTTTTGCATATAATAAAGATTTTTCCATTGCTTTTTCAGTTGCACTTAATGCTTTCAAATCAGGTCTGTGTTCTTTTGCATAAGCAACTGATTGTTCAAAATTATATGGAAACGGATTAAATACAAATGTATCTAATATGTCTGATTTTTCAACAGATGTTGTAAATACAGATTTTTCAGGAGTTTTAGGAACTGTATATACTTCTTTTGTATTGATATCTTTTAAAGTTACAGGGATTAAATGATTTTTTAAGTTGAAAGTTTCCGTATTTTTAATATTATAATCCGGAGCATCAACAACATACATTGAGTTATTAAGACTTATTATTGAATTATCATAGTTGTTTTGTGCATTAATAAGTGCAATTTTTGCTTCTGATAAATAAACTTCTGAGTTTACAAGGTCAATTTTTGATTTTAGCCCTTCTTCAAAATAAGCTTTTGTTCTTTGGTATTGTCTTTCGTTTATATTAACATAATCTTTTTGAACATTAACATAAGCTTTCGCCGCAAGTACTGCATAATAATTTGTTCTTACTTTAAAAATAGTTTGAAGAATTATATTATCCAAATCGTTTTGACCTGAAATAACATAAAACTTTTGCATATCAATTTTAGCTTTGCTCTTGCCAAAATTGAAAATCAACCAATTTAATGTGGCAGAGGCATTGTAAAGACCTTCTGTACTCGAATAATCGCCGGTGGAAAGACTATCAAGACCAAAATTAGTACCTGCTGTTATGGTAGGGAAAAAGTCAGATTTTGCCTGACTTACTTTGGATTTTGTTGCTCTTAATTTATTTCTGTATTTTCTGACATTAGGGCTGTTTGTTATTGCTAAATTTACGCAGTCTTCAAGACTTAATGTTGCACCTTTATTTATACTATTTGCTTCTGTTATTGCAAATGTTGGCAAAGATACAAAAAACATACTCAATATCAGTAATAATCGGATAATCTTTTTCAACTTCTAATCCCTAAATTTAATATCAATATTATACAAAAAACATCATTATTTGACAATTATTTTACTGCTTTATATAATTTGCTTATGGGAAATATAATCAAAATACAAAAAGGTTGTAAAGACATATTGCCTGAAAATGTTACGACATGGCAATTTATAGAAGAAAAAGCGAGAGAAACTTTTTCTAAAGCCGGATTTAGAGAAATAAGAACACCAATTTTTGAGGCGACAGAATTATTTCAGCGCGGAGTTGGTGATACAACAGATATTGTAAATAAAGAAATGTATACGTTTGAAAAAAGCGAACGTTCAATAACTTTACGCCCTGAAAATACAGCAGGAGTTGTAAGAGCATATATAGAAAATGGTATGCACAAACTACCTACACCTGTAAAATTGTATTATATGGGACCAATGTTCAGATATGAAAGACCTCAAGCAGGAAGACAAAGACAATTCTCTCAAGTCGGCGTTGAAATGTTTGGTATTGAAACGCCTGTTGCAGATGCGGAAATTATCGCTCTTGCAGTTGATTACTTAAAATCAGTTGGACTTAATGATTTGGATGTTGAAATTAATTCAATTGGTTGTCCAAAATGCAGAGATGAATACAAAAACAGAATAAAAGAAGTTTTGAAAGACGAATTACCAAATCTTTGTGAAGATTGTCAGGTAAGATATCATAAAAATCCTTTAAGATTATTGGATTGTAAGGTTGAGTCTTGTAAAAAAATATTTGAAAAACCTGAAATACAAAAAGTTATCCAATCGGATTATATATGTGATGAATGTTCAAAACATTTTGAAGAACTAAAATTATATTTAGAAAAACTGAATATAAACTACAAAATAAACAAACTTTTAGTAAGAGGCTTGGATTATTACAACAGAACAGTTTTTGAAATAAAATCAAATAATTTGGGAACACAAAATGCAGTATGCGGAGGTGGAAGATACGATACACTGGTCGGAAATTTATCAGGTCAGCCAACTCCGGCAATAGGTTTTGCAATGGGAATGGAAAGACTTATTTCTCTTATTCCGCAAGTTGAAAATCCTAAACTTGATGTTTTTGTTGTTTCTGATAATATGTCAAATGCTTTGTATTGTACTCAAAAAATCAGAGAAATGGGATATTCTGCCGAATTCGATTTGAATAACAGAAAATTTTCAAAACAACTTGAAAAAGCGTCTAAAGTAGCTAAATTTGCAGTATTTTATTGTGAAAATGAAGTTCAGAAAAATGTTGTAAATGTTAAAAATTTAAGTCTTTCTACTCAAAAGGAAGTTTCTTTTGAAGAATTAGGGAGCATTTTAAACAATGAAAGATAAAATAGAAAAAATTATTACAACATTAAATACGGAATTATCAAAAATTTTTGATGATTTTCAGGGAATTTATCTTGCAGGAATTTATACTGATTACGAAGAACACGAAGATGAAGATATAACACTTGTCGGAATAATTAACGCCGAAGATAAAGATAAAAGAGAACATATCTGGAGAATAATAGGTAAAGCAGAAACCGATTTTGATGCGTGTTTGGATTTTTATCCAATGACTAAAGAAGAATTGGAAAACGACGAAGAATTTTTTGAAGATGTTGTAATCAACGGCATTTTCTATAAACCTGAAAGTTTGGTCTAATTGATTTTTTCTTTAATTTTAAATGTCATAAAAATTTCTATGATTGCAAGAACAACAAAAAACAAAAATACCGTTAAATATGATTTATTTGAATAAATAATATGTCCGTTTAATTTGCCTGCAATAGGGAAAAAGTCCATTAAAAATCCGATAAATGCTGCCATTAATCCTACAAATACAAATGAAATACTGTTCATAACACTAATTGCAGTTGTTCTGATTTCGTAACTGTTAGTATTTGCAATTATCGGAACGGTCAGAGGGGTGTTTCCTCCGTTTATTGCAAGTAAAAGAATTAAGCCTGCTATAAGAGAGGTTTTAATATTTAACATTATGCAAATTGATATTATGCTGAATACAATAAGAGAACTAAAAGCTAAAAATCTCAAAAATATTACTCTTTTGTTTCCGATTACTTTGCTTAAAGAAGCAAGAATAACTCCGGAAAATGCCGCAATAATAACTAAAAATGACAAAATTAAAGATGCGGATTTTAGAGAATAACCTAAAAAATCTTTTAAAAATTTAACGCCCAAAACGGTCATTATTACATAGTGCAAGCCTGTACAAAGTATTGCAAAAGTAAAAATATAAAAATTGTTTTTATTAGTCAACACCTTTTTAAACGGTTCAAAACTAATATGAACTTTATCATTTTCGTGAACGCTTTTTAAAAGGTGTTGAACAAAAATGAATAAAGAAGCTACCACAATAGAAATGATAGCGATAATATTCAAAACATCTTTCCATCCAAATATTTCAGAAGCGGTTACAAAAGGAGCATTTGCACAGACACCTCCCGTATATCCAGCAAAAAGAATTATAGACAGAGCAACTCCGAAATATTTATCAGGAAAACATTTTTTTGCTTCGTGTAAAAGTCCGAGGTAAAATGTTGCTGCTCCTAAACCTGTTAAACCTCTTGCAAAATACATTAAAGGAATTATATCTGTATTTGAAAATAAAATTGAACCTATAGAAAAAATAATTGCGCCAAAAAGAAGAACTTTTACTCCTCCGAATTTATCGGTTAAAATCCCGCAAAATAGAGTACTTAACGCATAACTATACATAAATATTGCACTAAAAGAAGTTATTTTTGTAGCAGAAACATTTAATTCTGATTGCATTAAATCAAATATTGGTGCAGGAACGGCAACACGTTGAAAATGCGCTAAAAAATATAACGCTGTTCCAAGTATTATTAAAAGAATATGTATGTAATATTTTCTCAAAACTTCCTCGTTCTCAACAAAATATTACTCTCTATTTTGCTCGATTACAATAATTTTAATTTAATCTTAATATGATTTTTTTGTGATATTATTTGTTTTATTAAAATTTAATCTTAAGGTTTAACGGTAGTGATTAAAAATTTTTCATTATTAAAAAAAGAGCAAATAGGCAACAGACAAAGAATTACACTATTTGGATTTATAAAAATAAATTATCGTAAGAAAAGACCAAATCTAAAAAAAATATGTATAAGCGGTAACTGTGTTTCAGGGCCTTTGTATGACATGTTATTAAATCACACAACTCTTGGACAAAAATATGAAATAAAATTACTAAAACCTGTTTTTATGGTAGAACAGCAAGATGTTGAATCAATTAAGAGAGATGTCGCGAGTTGTGATATTTTCATTACTCAGCCAATAAAAGGTGAAAATTATAAACAACTCGGTATTGATACAGAAACTTTAAAATCATTAATGAAAAAAGATTCTAAACTGTTAAAAATACCTGTTCCATATTTTATTGGCTATTTCCCTGAACAATTTTATTTACATGATGAAAAATCGACACTTATAGGTGAATGTGAAGGATTAGCTCATCCATATCATAACAGAATTATTTTTTATGGATATTTAAAGCATTTAAATGCTCAAGAGGTTTTGGATATTTTAAATAGTGAAACCAATATAAAAAACATAACAAAAATAGCGGAAAAGTCATTAGAAGAACTAAAAATCCGTGATGAGAATTTAGATTTTGGACTTTATGAATTTGTTAAAGAAAATTATAAAAATAAAAGATTATTCTGGACAATAAATCACCCTACAAATTGCATACTTGAATACATGTGTAATGAAATACTTAAAAAATTAAGCTTAGATGAAAACTTTGACATTAATAATTTGGAAGAATTTTTAGATAAAGCATACAGAACTCCAATTATGAAAAGTGTAGCTGCTGAACTTCAACTATCAAATATTAAAGATGATGAAAAATACTCAGTTGATATCATAAATGCCTATTATAAATATTATGAAAAACATTCTGAACTTGTAGAAATAAATAAAAAAGAAGTTGAAAATTTATTATAATGGCTAAATACAATATATAAAAATTTGCAGTATGCTTGTGTTAAAATAGAGCAAGATATATTTTGAAAGGGAAAAATAAATGCAAAATACAAGAAAAATTACTGAAGATTTAGTTTGGATAGGTGCAAACGACAGAAGACTTGAACTTTTTGAAAATGTTTATCCTATTCCTAAAGGTGTTTCATATAACTCATTTTTATTAAAAGATGAAAAAACAATTCTTTTAGATACAGTTGATATTGCTGTATGTTCACAATTTTTGGAAAATCTAAAATATGAACTTGACGGAAAAGAACTTGATTACATAATAGTAAATCATATGGAACCTGACCATGCTGCTACTTTACAGATAGTTGCTGAAAAATATCCTGAAGCAACAGTTGTTTGTAATGCAAAATCTTTGGCAATGATAAAAAATTACTTTGATTTTGATATTGATTCAAGAGTAATGGTTATAAAAGAGGGTGATACTTTAAATACAGGTAAACACACTTTGACTTTTGTAATGGCTCCAATGGTTCACTGGCCTGAAGCTATGGTTACTTATGATGTTACAGATAAAATTTTATTTTCAGCGGATGCTTTCGGAACATTTGGTGCACTAAGCGGAAGTATTTTTGCTGATGAATTTAATTTTACGGAAGAATGGCTTGATGATGCAAGAAGATATTACACAAATATCGTAGGAAAATATGGAACTCAAGTTCAGGCATTACTAAAAAAAGCATCAACAATTGATATAAAAATGATTTGTCCTTTGCATGGTCCAATTTGGAGAAACAAAATCGGCTGGTTTGTCGAAAAATATCAAAAATGGAGTACATACGAAGCAGAAGAACAAACTGTTTTAATTCTTTATGGTTCAATTTACGGACATACGGAAAATGCAGCCGAAATTATTGCAACAAAACTTGCAAATAAAGGAATTAAAAATATAAAAATGTATGATGTTTCTAAAACTCATTACTCATATCTTGTTTCAGAAGCGTTCAGATGTTCTCATATAATCATTGCCTCTGCAACTTATAATGCAGGTATTTTCAGCAATATGGAAACGGTTTTACTTGAGTTAAAAGCGCATAATCTTTTAAACAGAACTGTTGCTGTTGTTGAAAACGGTTCTTGGGCTCCTACTTCAGGAAAACTTATTAAAGAAATTTTCTCAACTATGAAAAATATTGAAATTATTGAACCGACTTTAACTGTTAAATCAGCACTAAAACCTTCTCAAGAAGAACAAATTAATGAACTTGTAGAAAAAATTGCAGATTCAATAGTTATAAAACCTGATATTACAAATCCTATGTTTAATATTAGTTACGGATTATACTTGTTGAGTGCAAAAGATGAAAAACAAAGAGATTGCGGTTGTATTATAAATACGGTAAATCAAATAACAGATAGTCCTAAAAGAATTACTATTGCTGTAAATAAACAAAATTATACCTGCGAAGTTATAGATAAATCGGGCGAATTTAACGTTTCTATATTAACAGAAGAAACACCTTTTAGTTTGTTTAAGCATTTTGGTTTCTGTTCAGGCAGAGATACTGAAAAATTTAAAGACTACAACTTTGCAGACAGAAAAGAAAATGGCATTTTGGCATTAAATAAATATTCAAATTCAACTATATGCGCAAAAGTTATAGATAAAAAAGATTACGGAACACATATATTGTTTACAGCTGATGTCGTAAGTGATGAAATAATTTCGAATGTACCTTCTGTAACTTATTCTTATTACCTAAAAAATATAAAACCAGTTGTAAGACCTGAAAAACACAAGGTTGGTTTTGTATGTAAAATATGCGGATATGTTTATGAAGGTTGGGAATTACCGCCTGATTTCATTTGTCCGTTATGCAAACATGGTGTTGAAGATTTTGAACCACTTCAAACAAAATAAATAAAATAACGCCGATAATTTTAATTATCGGCGTTTTATTTTTCAGTATAAGAATAACTTTCTTCAATAAAACTTAAAATAGTATCATCTGATAAAGTTTCATCAAGCGTAATTGTAATCCAATATTTTTTATTCATATGCCAAGCTGGGAAAAAGCTTTTTTGTTTTAAAAGATTTTGTATTTTATCACTATCAAGTTTAAGATTGATAATTTCAATATTATCATCATTATTTATTTCTATAAGTTTTGAATATTTAATATACATTATTATCCCATACCATTTGTTAGTCTTAGAATTTTTAAAGACTCCATATGTTGGGAACTTTTTCCACATAAATTCAGGTTTTGTTCCATATTTTTTGATAATTGATTTAGAAATTCTATTTGCTTGAGGTGATATAAAGTAGTTTTCAAAAAAACAATTATTTCTTATATCTATCAAAATTTTTTTATATTCTTCTCTAATTTCAGATGCAAATGTACTACTTTGAGTTTCAATATTTAGTAATAAAAATTCGTCATTATTTTCTAAATCATATACTTTTCCTAAAAATTTGCCATTTTTAGATATTTCTATAAATGCTCTAAATTCACCGTTTTTAAAAGTTTTTTCAAAATAATATTTATCTTGATTTTTAATAAAACCGTATTCAACTAGTTTTTGAAAATCTGGTGTATATTTTTTAAAAATATCATTTTTAATATTCATAAGGACACTCTATAAAGGCTATTTCAAATATTTCTTCAAAAGTTTTAACTCTGTAAAACATATTATGTCTTGCATTTGGAACAATTTTTAAACGGTTTTTATAATATTTTTTTTGTTCTTCAATATTAAAAATAGGATCGTCAGAACCAATTAAGACAAAATCATAAGCATCAATTATATTACTATATTCCTGAACATACAATTTTTTCAAAGATTTAAGTTCTTCTTTACAACTTTCTAATGTTCTTTTTGCACAATGAAAATTTTTATATTCATCATCTGTTTTAATCAGATAGTTTCGGACAAATTCATCAGCATTTTCTTCTGTTATTTCAGACATAATTTTTAATATTGAATCTGATAGACCAAGTTTATTATCAAACAAGTATGGATTACCACTAATAGCAAGCTTTTTATTAATTTCAAAATCAGACTTAAAAACAGAACCTACAAATACTCCTGCTGAAAATGCTATTAAGTTTATTTCTGTGTACTTTGAAAGGTCAAAATTATAGTTTAAATCAGTATAGTCATAAAAAATTAAAACATCACACTCAGAGCTGAGGTGCTCAAAAGCGTATTCATCACAGCCCCAGCCTGTAAAAAATAATATAAGTTTATTTGAATTATTATCTGTAAAATGTTGTTTCATGAACTTTATTATTTCACGTCAAAATTAAAATAGGTATCTTTATACGGTTCATTTTTTAATGTAAAATGCCACCATTCAGAATCAATTCCTGCAAATCCTGCTTTTATCATAGCATCATGTAAAATTTTTCGGTTTTTCTTTTGAATTCTTGTTATTTTTTTGTAATCAGGATGTGAAATTTCTGAGAATAAATCAAAAGTTCCTCCCATATCAACAAAAGAACCATCTTTTTTAATTATAGTTAAATCAACAGTACTTCCTCTTGTGTGAGAAGATTTTGTTGCTATATAACCGCCTTCGACTAAATCTGATTTTTTTAAGTTGGGATAAAATGATTTATCTCCTTCATCATTTGGATTGTTTATCCAAACAACAAAATTATCAACAGCCTTTTGCGGTCTGTATGAATCCCATATTAAAAGTCTGTAACCTTGCTTTCTTAAATCTTCGGCTGCTATTGAAAGTGCTTTTAGAGCTTCTTTTGTCATATATGCTTTGGGAGCTTTGTAGCCTTGAATTCTTTTTCCCGTAAAATTATTTGACGAATAATATCTTATATCATATGCTGCGTCATCAATCATTGTAGATATTTCTGCAAAATCAGTTTTGTCATAAGAAATTGTATCTGCAAAAGCAGGAACAAAACTACCTATTGCTAATATCATTAATGTTATTAAAAATTTTTTCATAATATTTCCTTATTTGTTTTTAAAAAATTGCACAAATTCCAAACAATAACGAAAATCCTATCAGCATCATAATAGGTGTATCCATTGAATGAGGTGCAAAAGCTTCTGAGAATGTCATTATTGGAGGGAATAATATTACGGCAGTCCACAATTCTTGAGGATTAGCAAATTGATTTCTAAATAAAAACAAAAAGATAAGAGCAGTAATAAAAACACAAGCACTTCCTGCATAAGAGCGTACATATCTATGTTTTAAATTCCAAGACGGAACAACATATTTTTTCTTACCTAAATATGTTCCGACAGGTTCAGCCAAACCATCTCCTATTGCAACAGTAAGAACTACAACTGATGCTAATAACGGCAAATGTAAATGGGTTTCAAACAGTTGCTTAAAAATGGTAATAAGTAAGAGCCCTGGTAATATATTCCCTAAAATAATCCATTTTAAAGTATTTGGTCTATCTTCAGGTCTATCTAATGAATTGAACTGTAACATAAAAAATTTAGAAAATTCACGTACAGGTTTTATTAATACTAAAAACATAAACAGTACAAATAAGGATTCCCAAAGGTGTGGCAATATTCCTAAAGGTGCAGTTGGAGGACTTAATAAAGGAACAAGATAAGCTGCAAAGTGCTGAATTTTTCTGGTATAGTTTACTTTAAACCAGTTGTTTTTAGAAGTTGTAATATAACCTTTTTCATCAATATTACAATAGTGACGACATAACATCCCTCCGAAAAGAGCCAAAATCATCATTATAAAAAGTTTTATACCGGCTCTTTTGAAAAATGCTGTTGCGTTAAACAAATTAGGATCAAAAATTATTGTCCAACTGAGCAAAAATGCAAATAAAACTAACCATAAAATTAAAAACTTTAAATCAAAAGTTTTTGTCCATTTTTCATCATAACTGCCTGCAGCATCTCCAGGCATTAGTACATTATTTTGCATAATTGGTTTATCCTTTTTACAATATTATATACAAAAATAAACTTAAATAAAACTTTTATAGTATCTGTAATAATATGCCTACAACAACAGATATCAAAAATAAAATACTAACAATTTTAAAGGAATCTTTTATGTTTTTATTATTTTTAAATAATACTAACAAACCTAATCCTGCATTTGTTGAAAGTCCTGCAATCAATGAACCAAAACCTATTATTGATTTTAAATAAAGCATTACAACCAAAACTGATGCTGCGCAATTTGGAATTAGACCTATTACGGATGCTATAAATACCTGTAAAAATGGATTTGTATTGAATAATATTTCCATGGCATTTTCTGCATATTCAAGAGAAACAGATAATATGCAATTTATTAAGATAATGAATAAAAATATATTTAAAGTATGTTTTAGAGGATGGATTAATAATTTTGAAATTTTAGAATGAATTTCGTGATGACAGCATCCGTGCTCTTCAATATGAGGATTTTCTTCAGCTGTTTTTAATTGAGGCTTAAATATAAAATCTATCGAATATCCTGCAATAACACCAATTACTATTTTTGTAAAAATCAGCGGTAAAATTGTTGAAAACATTTCAGGATTTGCAAGTAAAATAGGTATTGCCTCATCACTTGTAGATATGTAGACAGCAATCAAAGTACCTAAAGAAACAAATTTTTTGATATATAAAATTGTGATAATAATGGAAAATCCGCATTGCGGAACTGAAGCAAGACAGCTTCCGATAAAAGGTCCCCATATTCTTGAACTCAAAGAAAGTTTCTCTATTTTTTCAGAAAAATAATTTTCGGAAATTTCTATGAAAACAAATATAATAAATAAGAAAGGTATTAAATTAATACTTTCTGCGATTGGTTCGTGCAAAAATTCAGGAATATTTAAAATTTGCACAAATTTCATTATAAAATCTATTATTGTTTCATTAAAATTACTTATTTGTTCTAAAAATTTTATGAGCATAACAAAGTGATTATATCATAATAAAAATTTTAACAAAATTGTTATTAATGTATTGGTGGATAAATTATTCTAGGTAATTTATTATTTTAATAAAAGAACCTTGATATTTATGTTAAACTTGGAATATGGAATATAAAGGGAAAGATGTTTTAGAATTAATGATAATTGCAAAAAATTATAATAATGCAATTATTGATTTATGTCTTAAAAATATAAAAAAAAATACTGATACTATTTTAGATTTTGGAGCCGGAATTGGAACTTTATCAGAAATTTTTCGTAAAAAAAAATATAATGTTGAATGTATTGAAACTGATGAAAATTTGATAGATATTTTAAATGATAAGGGATTTAAAACCAATTCAACATTTGATTGTTATGTAGATAATTCTATTCAAAATATAATATCATTTAATGTTTTTGAACATATTTATAATGATGTTGAAATTTTAAATGAAATTTATAAAAAATTAAGTATTAACGGAAAATTTTTTCTTTTCGTTCCTGCTCATAAATTTCTTTATTCATCCTTTGATAAGAGATTAGGTCATTTTCGAAGATATAACAAAAAAGAATTAGAATATATTTTAAAAGATTGTGGCTATAAGATTGAAAAATCATTTTATTTTGATAGTTTAGGTTTAATTTTTGCATTAATATATAAATTATTAAATAAAGACGGTACAATTTTAGAATGTCAAATAAAACTATATGATAAATTTGTGTATCCGGTTTCAAGAATTATTGATTATATAACCTTAGGTTTATTTGGAAAAAATCTTGTATTTGTTTTATCAAAGGATGAAAATGATAAATATTAATTTTGATAAAAAATTTTATAAAAAATTATAAGTTCTTTATTATAATCTTCTAACTATAGTTTAATCTTTTTTAAAGTTTTTCGTCAATTATTTGTCCTGAAGTTAAATCAACTTTTATATCTTTTAATAATTTCAAATAAGAAGTTTCACTTTTTGTTGTTCTAATTCTTTTAAATTTAAAAATTTTATTGGCAAAATTAATGTTATCATTAACAATTAAAACAGCAGGAAAACTTGCAGTTTGTCTGTACGGTGTTGTAATTTCAAAAGATTCAACTTTTAATTTTCCGTTTCTGAATAAGAATTTTCGTTTTTGAGCATCTGTAACTTTAAGTTCAACTTTAGAACCTGCTTTTATAAGTAAATATTTATCTTTAGTGATTAAATTCCAAGGTATAACTGCTTTTTGTGTATCATTAATTTGGGATTTTTGAGAATCAGCTTTTGTAATCATTTGAACGGGTATTTCTGTTCTGACAGGTATTATGCCATAATTCCCGTCAGTATAAGATGTTTTTATTTTGGAACCTATACCTTTTTTCTTTTCGCCATAGTGTGTAATTTTCTTTTGATATGTATCAAAATTTGTGTTTAGAATATTATAAACCATTACCGCTAAATCTGCTCGAGTAAGAGGTTTTGTTGCATTAATTTTTACCGCATTTCCTGTTATAGGAATAAGTCCTAAAACATCAGCTTTAGCAAATACCATTAAATCGGCGTCTTTAAGTGTACCTCTATCATTATATTTTCCTAAAATGTTTTTGGCTTGTTCTAAAGATAAATCATCATTTTCTTTTAAACGATTCGCAATTGGTAATATTGCGTATTTTCTTATTATTGAACCGTTTGGATAAATATATTTTGAACCCTCTGTTATAGGTAATAAATCATAATATAATGCTATTTGCATATAATCATAGTTTGGATTATCAGGAGTTAAATCATAAAAATCTACACCTGATACAACATATTTATTATCAACTTTTAAAATTTTGGTGATAATTCTCGCATAATCACTTCTTTTTACAGGTACGTCAGGATAAAAGTTTCCGTCGGCGCAACCTATCATTATTCCTGCCTTGTTTAATTCAAAAAGTATCGGGTAGTATGATGTTGTTTCTTTAACATCTTTATATATGCTATACGCATATGCTGAATTAGAAATTAACAATAAGCATAATATTATCAAAAATTTTTTTATCATAAATTAATCCTTTTTTAAGTAATCTTTAAAATTTTTTTCTTCTACTTTATAACCGCAACCTTCATGTAATTTCATCGGGCGATAAATTCTTTTTACGGGATATCGTTTACACATCTCCAATCTTTTATCGTAAACAGAACATAAACCATCTTCTGTAACATATTTACAGGCAAAAATAAAATTTCCGTCTTCATCTTTGCCTTTAATATAAAATCTTCTGTATGCCGGAAATATAAATTGCATAATTTTAAATTCTTTTTCTGTATAAGTATCAAAACTATACATATAATTACAGCATTTACCGCACTTTTTACACTCGCCGGTAATCTCATAACTGATATTTTCGGTTACAAAATAAGATTTTATTTCGTTTATAATGGTTTCTAAAAAATCAAACATGGTTTTTTTTATATTTGTGCTTTAATAATATTATAATGATATAATATATTATATAACGGAGCAAATTATAAAGAAATATGAGCGATAGATATCAGTTTGAAGTTCCTGAAAAAATAAGAAAAATAAAACAAAAACGAAATTATACATATTTGGGTTATCTTTTTGTTTTTGCTGCAGCCGTTGTACTTGCTGCATTTTCTGCTTTTAAATTATACTTATTATCTTTACCTCCAATTCATAATTTAGAAGATTTTAAACCAAATATAATTACAAAAATTTATTCATCAGATGGTGAAATAATAAAGACATTTACGGCTTATACATTCAAAAAGGTTGAATTGGAAGAAATACCTGATACTTTAATTCAAGCAATAATTGCAACAGAAGATAAAAACTTTTATCATCACGACGGTTATGATTTAATCGGTCTTGCTAGATCAATAGTAGCAAACGTAATGGCAGGAAGAGTTGTACAAGGTGCAAGTACAATTACTCAACAGCTTTCTCGTATATTGTTCTTGAACAATGAAAAAACATTTAACAGAAAAATAAAAGAATTTGTAATTGCAGCACGTATAGAAAAATCAATATCAAAAGACCAAATTTTGGAAATGTATTTAAACAATGTGTATCTAGGTGCCGGAGCTTATGGTGTTGAAGGTGCAGCGCAAATATATTTTAATAAATCAGTAAAACAACTTACACTTCCGGAAATGGCTTTAATTGCAGGTTTACCTCAAGCACCGAGTGTATATTCTCCTTTTAACAATCTTAAAAAAGCTGAAAAACGCAGAAATCAAGTTTTAAGAAGAATGTATAAAATGCGTTTTATAACAAAAGATGAATATTTAACCGCAAGAAAAGAACCTATAAAATTAAATCATAGACCAAATGTTTATACATACAATAAAGCTCCATATTTTTGTGATTATGTTATGAGAGAGCTTGATAAACTTGGCTTTGATGAAGAAGATATATCGCAAGGCGGTTATAAAATAACTACTACTCTTGATTATAATACTCAGCTGGCAACAAATGATGCTATCGTAAATGATATGAATGCTTACGGATTAAAAGGAGATAATAATCAGGCAGCTGTATTTGCATATAACCATGTAACAGGAAAAATTATTGCATATGCAGGTGGTAAAGATTATTCTAAATCACAATATGACAGAATAACACAAGCAATAAGACCTCCGGGATCTGCATTTAAACCTTTTGTATATGCAGCAGCATTAGAAAAAGGTATAACTCCAAATGATATGGTTGAAGATATGCCTGTTAAAATAGGAAACTGGGCACCAAGAAACTATGGTAATAAATACAGAGGAAATATTCCTGTATATACTGCTTTAATGGTTTCATCAAACGTTTGTGCAGCAAGAATGATTGAATATACAGGAATTCGTCCTGTTATTCAGATGGCAAGAATGTTAGGATTAACAACTCCGATTGAATATGATTATACAATCGCACTTGGTTCGAATGGTGTAAAGTTGTTTGAATTCACAAGAGCTTATGGCGCATTTGCAAACGGTGGTTTTAAAGTAGAGCCTTACTCAGTAGAAAAAATTGAAGATTCAAAAGGTAAAGTTGTATATGAAGCGCCAACGGTAAAACCACTAAAAGTTATGAATTTAAGTACTGCTAGCGAAATGACTGCAATATTAAAAACCGTTATAACAAATGGTACAGGTATGGCTGCAAATATTGGAAAACCGGCAGCTGGTAAAACAGGAACAACAGATGACTCAAAAGACGGTTACTTTATGGGTTATACTCCAAATATAGTTGCCGGAGTTTGGGTTGGAAACGATGATAATACAAAAGTTGGTAATCTTACAGGTGGTACAGTTCCTGCAACAATTTGGAAAGATGTTATGAAAGTTGCAACTCAACCATACGGTAATGTTGATTTTCAATATGCATCTTATGATTTAACACCGTTTAAAGCCGGAAAATCAGTGAAGATTATATCTCCTGATGCAGTACAAAAAGCTTTTGATAAAAAAGAAAAAGAATTAAATCAAAAGTCTGAAGATGGAAATGCAGAAAATGATAATAAATATGCAGATGAAACACCTGCAGAATCATCAATTCCAAAACTTCTTCCGATAAAGAAAAAAGAAGTTAAAAAACCGGAAATGGCTCCAACACCTCAACCTACAACATCAACTTCTTCATCTCAAGTTTTAGAAGAAGCAAATAAACTTGCGCCAATTCCAATGGCATCACCATTTTAACAAATAATAATTTATAGATAAAAGGAAAATAAAATGACAGAAACACAAGAAAAACAAAAACACGAGCCGGTTTCGGCAAAAGATACGATAAGACAACTTCGTCTTCAAAAATTAGCAGAATTAGCGGAAAGGGGGATAAATCCTTATCCTTATTCTTTTGCAAAAGATGCAAAAGCAGCTGATTTACAAGAAAAATATAAAGACCTTCCTGCTGATACAGAAACAGAAGATACATATTCTGTTGCAGGTCGTGTTATGGCAATCAGAAACACAGGCATGTTTATTGACTTAATGGATGATTCAGGAAAAATTCAAATCTTTTCTCACAAACAAAATTTACCTGAAGACCAAATGAAATTATTAAAAATGATTGATATTGGTGATATGGTAGGTTTTACAGGAAAAATCAGAAGAACTCCAAGAGGTGAATTATCTATAAAATCATTTAATATCAAACTTCTTGCAAAGGCTTTATTGCCATTACCTGAAAAATTTCATGGATTAACTGATGTTGAAACAAGATATCGTCAAAGATACGTTGATATGATAGTTAATGATGAAGTAAAAGATACTTTCAGAAAAAGAAGTTTAATAATTCAAAAAATCAGACAATTTTTAAATGAACAAGATTTCTTGGAAGTTGAGACTCCAATGCTTCATCCTCAAGCATCAGGTGCAAATGCAAGACCTTTCTTAACTCACCATAATACATTAGATATGGATATGACTTTAAGAATTGCTCCGGAATTATATTTAAAACGTTTAATGGTTGGCGGATTAAGCGAAAAGATTTTTGAAATAAACAGAAGTTTCAGAAATGAAGGTATTGATATTCGTCATAATCCGGAATTTACAATGATTGAATTGTATCAGGCTTATGTTGATTATAATGAAATGATGGTACTTTTGGAAAACATGGTAAGCTATGTTGCGAAAGAAGTACTTGGAACAACAAAAATTAAATACGGCGAACATGAAATAGATTTAACACCGCCTTGGGACAGAAAAACAATGCTTGGCGCAATAAAAGAATATACAGGTGTTGATTTTAGCGACTGCTTTACTGTAGAAGATGCAAGAGAAAGAGCAAAAACAATAGGTATTCATGCAGAAGAAGCTGATAACTGGGGCAAAGTTATTGATGCTGTATTTGAAGAAAAAGTTGAACCTCATTTAATTCAACCGATACATATTATTGACTATCCAAGAGATATATCTCCGTTGGCAAAAGTTCACAGAGACAATGACAGATTAACAGAACGTTTTGAAACCCGTATTAATGGTTGGGAAATTGCTAATGCGTTTTCAGAATTAACTGATCCTATAGACCAAAGATACAGATTTGAAGCTCAAGCTTTGGCAAAAGCAAATGGTGATGAAGAAGCTTGTGATATTGATGAAGATTATATTACAGCTCTTGAATACGGCTTACCACCTTGCGGTGGTTTAGGAATGGGAATTGACAGATTAGTTATGTTATTAACTGATTCTCCTTCAATTCGTGATGTTATCGCATTCCCGACAATGAGAAAAAATTAAAATTGAAAATAAAAAATTCCTCTTTTATTCAAAGAGGAATTTTTTTTTGCAAAATTACATTATTTATATCATTAAAATATAAACACAAATTTATATAATGTTTGTATGAGTATTCAAGATTTAGCCGAATATTTAGATTTTCTTGATGTTGAAAGAGGTCTTTCTCAAAATACCATAGATGCCTACAGACGAGATTTGGAAGCTTTTATAGAATTTTGTGAGGATAAATTCAGCACTGATGAAAAAAATATATCCAGATTAATCGTGAATGCGTATTTAAGAGATTTACACGAAAATCATTATAATCCTACAAGTATTTCAAGAAAAATTGCCTCATTGAGAGGGTTTTATAAATGGTTAAGTGCAAATGAGCGAATAACTTCGAATCCCATAGATACGATAGAAATGCCAAAATTACCGCAAAGGCTGCCAAAAATTTTGACAGTAAATGATGTAAAACAAATGCTTGCAGAAAATTTAAACCCATTGGAACGTGTAGAATTAGAACTTTTATATGGTTCAGGATTACGTGTAAGTGAACTTGTGGATTTGAAAACAAACAGTTTCGACTTATCTCAAAAATATCTTATAGCAAGAGGTAAAGGTTCAAAAGAAAGAATAGTCCCGTTTAACAAAATTTCCGCAAAAGCTATTGAAGATTATTTGAAAATAAGAGATTTTGTCATGAAAAAATTTCATATAGATACAAAGAAATTTTTGATAAATAATGAGGGTCGTTTTGTAACCCGTCAGGATATTTATAAATTTATCCATAAACTCGGAGAAAAATTCCACAAAAATATTTCTCCGCATACAATGCGTCATAGCTTTGCAACCCATTTGCTTGAAAATGGTGCAGATTTAAGAGTTGTGCAGGAACTTCTCGGTCATAGTGATGTATCTACAACGCAATTGTATACGCATATAAGCAAAAAACGTTTAAAAGAAGTTTATTTTTCAATAAATGGTACAGAAGCATGAATATAACGGCAGGAACTTTAAAAGGCAGAAAAATAATTGCCCCTGATACAAATTTGGTAAGACCAACACTATCTAAAGTCAGAATGGCTGTATTTAATGTACTTCAATCATATATAGAATTTGAAAACTCATCTTTTCTTGATATGTTCGGAGGTTCCGGAATCATGGGTTTGGAAGCTCTTTCAAGAGGGTTTAAAGAAGCTACGGTTATTGAGAAAGACAAGAAAATTTTTCAAATAATAAAACAAAATTACAGCGCACTTGGACAAACAGCTGATTTTTTTAATATTGATACATTAAGTTTTAAAACGGATAAAAATTTTGATGTAATATATATTGATCCGCCGTATTATGCAGGAATTTACGAACAAATTCTTAAAATCATTCCGGAATTTAAAATTTGCATAATTGAACACCCTGAAGATATTAAAATAGAAAAATATAATATTTTAAAACAAAAAGTATATGGAGATAAGGTTTTAACCTTTTTAACAAAATAAAAAGGCTTTTGAAATGTCAAAAGCCTAAAGATTGTTTATAAAACTTCGATGATAAAACTAAAAGCATAAGACATCGAATTTTTATATTAAATTTTTATAGTTATCAATTATTTTACTAATTCTTTGAATTTTTTACCTGCAGAAAATGCTGGTACAGTTTTAGCTTCGATTTTTAATTCTTTACCAGTTTGAGGGTTTCTGCCCATTCTAGCTGCTCTTTTGCGAGGTTCGAAAGTACCAAAACCAACTAAAGTAACTTTTTTTCCTTTAGCAACTGTTTTTTCTACAGTTTCTAATGTAGCTGCTAATACATCAGCAACAGTTTTTTGTGATAATTTAGATTTTTTTGAAACTTCTTTTACTAATTCTTCTTTGTTCATTTTTTCCTCCTTATTTATTGAACAACTGACATCCCCCAAACATAATTAAATTAGTACCCTAAAATAAAATATTAGACTATAAACTTCATATAATCTGGTTTTTTGTCAGGTATGTACTTATTATACCTATTCCTAATTGATTTGCAAGTATTTTTTTTCAAAAACATGAAAATATTAAAAAATATTAATATACTTTTATTTATAATAGTCTGGTTTTATCCTTGCAAATTGAATATTTTTATAGAAATGTCTCAAAATACTAGGGTAAGAATAACCTTGTTTCGCAAGATTATTGGCTCCATGTTGTGACATTCCGATGCCATGTCCATTCTTTTTGACATTATCATCAAAAGAAGGAACAGATTTTATATATGGTAAATCTCTTGTCCAGACATCGCTTGCATTTTTAGTTTGCCCGCCTGCTGATGCTGAATAATAAGCCGGAATTATTTTTAAATCATATATAATAACTACACTTTCGGTATCTTTAACTGCACGGTTTGTTTTGATTCTTTCTGCTGATGCACCGCCATATGCCTGATCTTGAGGTGTATCATTCAAGTCATAACCTTGAGAAGCGCGTTTGCCAATATTTGCCAATGCATAACTTCTTGCAGCGACGGCTTGAGCTTTGAGTGCTTCATATTCCCATGATGACGGCATTTCTGAAGGGACAACTCCTCTTATATAATCTTCTATATTCAATTTATTAATAATATTTAACTTCCCGTTTATGTTTATAATTCTTAATTCACCACGATACCAGCGATTTTTTGCTCTTACAAACCCTGTGGCAGAATTCGGAATTATAGCTATTTGATTTGTTTTAAGGTTGTAATAGTCATTTTTGTATTTTAGTGCTATCAAATTTTTATAGGCTTTAAACTCATAATTTTGCATGCCATCAAGAGTATATAGCAATTTATTATTGTTAACATCAATAATTGAAGCTTCAACAGAAGAGCCTACTTTTGTAGAAACAATTCCCGTTTGAATCCCTATTTTTATTGCGAAAACAGGGTTTTGAAACAACAATATGAAGAATAAACAAATAAATAACTTTTTCATCAATATATATTATAGTTCAATTATATTTTTCGTGAAAATTTTAAATCATGCTAAAATTAATCAAAAGGACAGAATATGAATACAGACTTTTTGACGAAAACTGAAATACTAAAGATAAACGAGCCGTTGGAATTAGATTGCGGAAAAGTTTTAAAAGAATATGAAATTGCGTACGAAACATACGGAGAAATTAATGAAAATAAAGATAACTGTATATTGCTTTTACATGCTTTAACCGGAACTGCGCATGCTGCCGGCTACCATGAAAGTGATACAAAGCCGGGTTGGTGGAACGATATGGTAGGTAGCGGAAAAGCTTTTGATACGGATAAGTATTTTATAATTTGTTCTAACATGCTTGGCGGTTGCAGCGGGACAACAGGTCCAAATTCAATAAATCCTGACACGAATGAACCATACGGATTGACATTTCCTGTAATAACAATAGAAGATTCAGTAAGAGTTCAAAAGAGACTAATAGATTATTTTGGTATTAAAAAGATAATAGTAGCCGGTGGTTCAATGGGAGGAATGCAGGCATTGGAATGGTCAGTATCTTATCCTGATTATGTTCAAAAGACAATAATAATAGCATCAACCTCAAAACTTTCGGCACAAGCCATTGCATTTAATGCTGTAGGTAGAAATGCTATTCTTTCAGACGAAAATTTTAACAACGGTAATTATTATAATAGTGATAAAACTCCCGAAAAAGGACTTGCAATAGCTAGAATGATAGGACATATAACTTATTTATCCGAAGATTCAATGCATGATAAATTCGCAAGAAATTTACAGGATAAAGAAAATTTTGATTTTAATTTTAACGTAGAATTTCAGGTAGAAAGCTACTTGCAGCATCAAGGACAAATCTTTGTGGACAGATTTGATGCAAACAGTTATTTATATATAACAAAAGCATGTGACTATTATGATGTTGCTTTAAAGTATGGAAGTCTTGAAAAGGCTTTTGAAAGAACACATTCCAAGTTTTTAATAATATCATTTTCGTCAGATTGGTTGTTTCCTTCAAATCAATCAAAAGAAATAGTAAATGCATTAATAAAAACAGGAAAAGACGTATCATATTTAGAAATACAATCAAATGCAGGACACGATGCTTTTTTACTTGAGTTTGAGAAGCAGACAAAAGTCATTAGAAGTTTTTTGTAAAGAAATCTTAACATAAGTCTATGAATCATGTTATGAAAAAAAAATCATGTGGAATAGATAACTTATAAGAGATAATAATTGTCCAATGAAGTTATACTTTGTATAACGTTGTCGTAAGGATACGATAAGATTCATTGAAAATGGAGTTTAAGTTTCGGATAAGTTACAAAAGCTCAACCAAATAGAGGATGTTTTATATCGGAGTTAATATAAAATAGTAGTATATTAAATTACACGGATGTAACAAATTGAAAGGAGATCAATTCTATGGCTATTACGATTAACACAAACATGTCATCTTTAGTTGCACAAAAGTCGTTAAATTCGGCAACGAATGTAATGGACACAGCAATGCAAAGATTATCAACAGGTTTAAAAATAAATTCATCAAAAGATGATGCGGCTGGTAGTGCGGTAGCAACAAGATTAAATTATAAAATTAGTTCATTAGCTGTAGCTGAAGACAATGCTCAAATGGGCGCTTCTTTGTTAGAAACAGCAGAAGGAACTTTAGATGTAATCCAATCAAATTTGGAACGTATCAGAGATTTGACTGAACAAGCAGCAAACGGAACTTATGGTTCAGATGCTATGGTAGCTATCAAATCTGAAATTTCAGGTCGTTTAAGTGAAATTTCTCGTATTGCACAAACTACTGACTTCAACGGTAAAAACTTACTTGACGGTTCAATGAATGCAGGTATTAATTTACAAGTTGGTATCGGTTCTGATTCAAACTCTGTTATCAAATTAGAAGGATCTCTATTCGACTCAGTAAAAGCAGGTGATTTGCTTGGTGAATACAGAATTACTGGTGACGGTTTAGGAAACGTTCAAAAATATGCAGATAATAAAGTAAAAATTGGTAACACATTCTACAAATGGGAAGCTGTAGGCGGTGGAAGTGGTACTAAAGATGATCCTTATAAATTATCAAAAATTGAAAACCAAGAAGCTGAAAAAACAGCATACGATGCCGCAGCAAAAGCTGGTGATGTTACTGATTCAAATAAAGTATTTATGCTTGGTTCTGATGCTACTAAAACAGCAGATGCTCAGTTAAATGAAATCTTTGAAAATGATGCAACAGCACAAGCGTTCTTGGCTAACGTTGATAAAGCATTAGAAGATGTTACTGATAGAAAAACACAAATCGGTGCTGCTCAACAAAGAGTTAATTCTGCATTAGAAGTAACAAAAGTTATGTCAACTAACTTAACTTCTGCTAAATCATTAATTGAAGATGCTGATATCGCAAAAGAATCTTCTAATTACATTAAGAACCAAATTCTTCAACAAACAGCATCAAGCTTATTAGCAACTGCTAACCAAAATCCTAGCATCGCATTAAGCTTAATCTAAAAAAAATAAATCTTAAGCAGTAAGGCAATTATATTGCCTTACTGCGAGGGAAAGACAATATATTTATACATTGAACCTTAAAATAATTTCGTAGTGCATACCAAACTCATTTAGAAATCTAAAGAGATGCTATGTGCTGGAGAAAATTACCCCAAATAAAAACCCTGATGTTTAGGGTGACATAAATAAAAAACAATTAACCGTCATTCTGAATTTAACAAATTTAACAGTCATAACAAAGTCAAGGAAAGACTTGTTGATTTTGTGCAGGTAAAAATACAAAAATTTAAGAATTAAGAACAAAAACTAAAAAACAATACAATTGAATATCAAACTATCCTTATCATTTTGAAAGGAAAACAAAAACAACAATTTACCCCATAACTTTAGGCTATTGCAATCAAAAATCCCGTACATGAATTAGAAAACGAAGAAATAATAAACAATGATTGATTAAAGTTGAAAAAAATAGCGAAAAACATAGCTTTTAACGGAATAAAAATTAACGGATTAATTATTTGAAAGGAGATCAATTCTATGGCTATTACAATTAACACAAACATGTCCTCTTTAGTTGCACAAAAATCGTTAAACGCTGCAACCAACAACATGAACACTGCAATGCAACGTTTGTCAACCGGTATGAAGATAAATTCATCAAAAGATGATGCAGCAGGAAGCGCCGTTAGTACGAGATTGGAATACAAAATCAGTTCATTAGCTGTAGCTGAA
>CADCPD010000026.1 GCA_902803265.1 uncultured bacterium
CAGCAACTCTGTCAGCAATATATTTTATTACATTTAAATCGTGAGAAATAAACATCATTGTCAAATTATATTGTTTTTTTAAATCTTTTAACAAATTTATAATTTGAGCTTGAATGCTAACATCCAAAGCACTTACAGGCTCATCTGCAATAATAAATTCAGGTCTTAAAATTAAAGCTCTAGCTATTGCTATTCTTTGTCTTTGTCCACCTGAAAACTCATGTGGATATTTAGATAGAGCATCTTTATCTAAACCAACTTGAATTAACATATCTAACACAATTTCTTTTAATTCATCATTAGACAACTCTTTTATCATTTTTAAATCCGGAGAAAAATTCCGCAATGTTGAATGTACTAACAACGGCTCTTTTACGATATCAAAAACAGTCATTTTAGGATTTAAACTTGCATAAGGATTTTGAAAAATCAAACTTATATTTTGAAAATAACTGTTTTGTAATTTTGGACTAATCTTAAAGATATTACGATATTTATAATTAATTTCACCTGATAATGGTTTTATTAATTTAAAAAAAGTTTTTGCAAGAGTCGATTTTCCGCATCCTGATTCACCTGCTATTGCAAGAATTTCACCTTTTTCTATATTAAAAGTTACACCGTTTAAAGCATAGACTTTTTTTGCAGGTTTAAAAGCCTCTTTTTTTAATTCATATTCGACGTATAAATCATTTACTTCTACAAGATTATTCATAGACTTATTATAAAATAACCTTAAAATAATTACTACTAATCAATTAATTATATTTATAATATTTGACGAAATATTTTCATTGCAATATCATAAAACTATTATGACAAATTCAAAAGATATAATTAAACAAGCTGAAAAAGATTTAGAAAAATATTTTGAACAAATTGATGAAATAAGAGATTTTAATCAGGAAAAAGTTTTGAAGGCTTTTGTAGACAATCATGTAGCTCCCGAACATTTTTATACTGTATCAGGATATGGACATGATGACTTGGGCAGAGAAGTTTTAGATAAAGTTTATGCCCAAATTTTTAAAGCTGAAAAAGCAATAGTAAGAACACATTTTGCAACAGGTACACACACTCTTGCCTGTGTATTATTTGGTAATCTTCACTATGGTGATAAACTCATCTCAGTGGCAGGAACTCCATATGATACAATGCGTCAGGTTATCGGACTAACAGGTGATGAACTTACAAAGAAAAATTCTCTTATAGCAAACGGTATACAATATGACGAAGTACCTTTATTAAATGAAGATGATATAGATTTTGAAACACTTGAACAAAAAGTTGATGATAAAACAACAATGGTATTAATTCAACGTTCAAGAGGCTACGATACAAGAAAATCTTTAACCATAGAGGTAATTGAAAAAATCTGTAAAACCGTAAAAATTAAAAATCCAAACTGCATTTGTTTTGTAGATAATTGCTACGGAGAATTTGCAGAGGAAAAAGAACCACTTGAAGTCGGAGCAGATATAATCGGCGGTTCTTTAATAAAAAACCCCGGTGGCGGACTTGTGGAATGCGGCGGATATATTGCAGGAAAAGAAGAACTTGTTGAAGCTTCAGCTATTAGACTTACTGCCCCTGGAGTCGGTTCAGAATCAGGAGCAATGCTAAATCAACACAGATTAATATTTCAAGGTTTGTTTATGGCACCATCTATCGTTGCTGATGTTATTAAAGGGATGATTCTTGCAGCTAAAATATTTGAAGATATGGGATTTATTTCTTCTCCAAAATATAATGCACCAAGAACAGATATTATTCAAATAATAACATTTAACAAACCGGAACCTCTGATAGAATTTTGCAAAACAATTCAGTCTTTATCGCCTGTAAACGGATATGTAACACCAGTTCCTGAACTTATTCCGGGTTATGTTGATGAAGTAATTATGGCAGGCGGAACCTTTATCGAGGGTTCAACAATAGAACTTTCAGCAGACGGCCCAATAAGAGAACCTTATGCCGTTTATATGCAAGGCGGATTGAATTACGCTCACATAAAACTTTGTCTAAAAGGTATCTTGGAAAAATTTAAGGAGTTATAAATGAAAAAATTATTTTTAGTTATATTTTCAATAATCGCAATAACAACTATGCCTGTTTTAGCAGAAACTTGCACTATGGTAAGGGCAAGTCATATTCTTGTAAAAACAAAAGAAGAAGCAGACCAATTGGAATTTTATCTTAAAAAGGGCGCAAGCTTTGAATCATTGGCACAAAGATATTCTTTATGTCCTTCAGGAAGACAAGGCGGTGATTTGAATTACTTCTCAAGAGGACAAATGGTAAAACCTTTTGAGGAAAAAGCTTTTTCAATGAAAAGAGGCGAAGTTTCAGATCCTGTTAAAACAGAATTTGGCTGGCATATCATAAAAGTTACAGAAAAAGTCTGCGAATTTTAGAAAATTTTTTGTTTTATTTCCAGTAAACTTTAAATTTTTTATTGTGTTATCTTTCATTTTTTTAACAGCAAAGCTATTTGTCAAATTCGATATAAAGCAACCATAAAAAACAAACTACAAATCGTTGAAAATTGAATCACTGTCTTCTCTTAAACGAGGTTTTGTCGGTGTGAAATCATAATCGATTTGAGGTTCTTCTTTTATCATTATTACGTCAACTTCTTTTGGTTGATTTAATTTTAAGTCATTAAGATTTTCTGTTGCATCCTGAAGCTTTTGTTGAGCTTTCTCTGCTTGATTTTTAGCTTTTTGAGCTGCTTTTTCCGCTTTCTTTAGCTGACGTTGTTGTTTTGCTTCTTGTCGTTTTAATTTTGTATTTTGAATTTTTGTTTTAACTTTAGCGTTTTGATTTTTTATACCGGTTTTTGTTTTGTTATAAGCCTTAATTGCGCCACGTTTTGTTGCACGTCCGGCTCTTGCTCCGTAACGTTTTGTACCTCTGCCTGCTATTACTGCACCACGTTGTGCATTAAGTTTCGCGCTATCAACAACAAGCGGATTTGTTTTAACTATTTCCGGATGTTTATAGTAATTTCCGTATTCATCCACATTATATGCTATAAATTGCATTTCTTGTACAATTTGAGGCGCCAAAAACATTCTTGAGTGGCGTTTTATCCATTCCATTTGTTCTGTTTGAGGTTGAAAATCAGTAGCTATCATACGATTTTCTCTTGAAGAAATAAGTTTTTGATAAGTATTTTGCCAAACAATAGTTTGCTTATTTGGATCAATAATATAAACTTGGGTTGATAATCTTATTGCAGGGTCAACAACAGCTGCACCCGGAATATTAAAGAAATCCCACACCGTTCTTCTTAAAAAATAATTTTGAATATCCATGTTTGATGTTATGAGCATTATCCAATTTGCATTAAACTTTGAGTTAATTTGTTTTAATGCCATAAAATCCACATTATATGTGTTCTTAAAATTAAACATTGTTTGCTGAACAAAACGTTTATATTTATCTCCGCCGTTATTTACAACTTGTTTTACATAACTTACGGTAGGAGCATTAAAGCCTTTTATATTATTTAAATAGTTGATAACATCATTTGAAATTAAATCAGCAGCTTCTGAATAAATATAAGCATTTTGCTCTTTTTTTGCTAAAGTATCCGGCAAAACCAATACTTTAATGTTTGCCGCATAAGTAATACTCTGCTGTGCGAATATGAATAAAATTAATAAAAATACTTTTATGACAAATTTCATGATATAATTATACCACTATTAATCCACAATTCAAAAACGTTAAAAGGAGTTAATATATGACATACGAAGAACTAATGGAAAAAGCAAAAGAAGCAAGTAGAAATTCATACAGCCCATATTCAAATTTTCCTGTAGGTGCTTGTTTATTAGCATCTAGCGGAAAAACATATATTGGAACAAATGTTGAAAATGCAAGTTACGGAGCGACTATTTGCGCAGAAAGAAGTGCAATCGTAAATGCAATAGTAAATGGAGAAAGAGAAATTGAAGCAATAGCAATTTACGGACAAAAAATGAAAATGTGTGCACCATGCGGACCTTGCCGACAGGTTATTGCTGAATTTAAATCTAAAACCAAAGCAACAACAGTTATTCTTGAAGGTAAAGACGGAACTTTAAAAACTTTTGGTATTGATGAATTATTACCATTAGGTTTTGAGTTATAAAATAGGAATTGATTTTATAAAATGTATATAATTGAGTTTATAGTAAATTATTGGAAGAAGAAATATCACACAGAACCTCCGAGAAAACTGCCTCAATTAGAAAATCAACCTTATCCTGTTTATGATTACAGCACTGATGAATATGAAAAATGCGAGCATATTTTCATGCCGGTTGACAGCACAGGAGAAGTTTTAGCTTGTACAAAATGCGGATTTGTTAAGAAAAAAGATGAAATAAAAACTAAAGAAGACAACAATCCTTTTGAAATTTAATAAAATTACAGGACAATAAAAATGGAAAAATTATTAAAAACAAGAGTAGATAAAGCAATAGAAAATTATAAAAGCGGAATGAATTGTTCTCAATCCGTTGTAATGGCATACGCAGATTTATTTGGAGTTGATGAAAAAACAATGTTTATGGTTTCAGAAGGTTTCGGCGCCGGAATGGGAATGAGATCTGTCTGCGGAGCTGTAACAGGAATGTTTATGCTTTTAGGTTTAAAAAACAGCAGCGGAAATCCTGAAATAATTACAAAAGCTCAAACTTTAAAACTTGTTAACGAAGCTGCTCAAAAATTCAAAGATGAGAACGGAACTGTTATGTGTGCAGAGTTAAAAAGCAATGACAATATTACAGGAAAACCCGTAAATTGTATGAAATGCATTGAAGATGCATGCGAAATTTTTGAACAATATTTGTCTGAATAGTGAGTAGTGAATAGAAAACAAATCACAAAACCCAATTCACAATTCACCATTCATCAATTATTTAATTTGAAACGTGCATTTTGAGCAATGAGCTTTAGGTTCTCTGCACAAGTTGTCTTCCAAATCATACATTTCTTCTATCTTTACAACAAGAGGTTTACCACATTTTGGACAATTTATTTCGGTTTCACCGTTTAAAATTTGTTCTTTTATCCAATTTTCTGATTCTTTACTAATTGAATCAGGCTCAAATGTTTTTTCATAAAGTTTTATTTCTTTAGGTGAACACTTTAAACCTTTTGCAAGATTTTGTCTCACCGTTACAGGTAAAAATAATTCTTGTGAAGATTCTATAGCCTCCAGCAAATCCTCTGCTAAATTGCATTTTTTTGCTAACGCTGATATCGTTAACCCTGTTTTTTCTCTTTTTTCTCTAATAAATTCTGCTAAACTTGTCATAAATTTATTATATGCTAAAATAATTCACATGAAAAAGATTTTATTTACATTAGCTTTATTATTTACATTGCAAAATATTTGTTTTGCAACAACACCCGTTGATTTTATTTATATTAACGGTTCAAATAACAACAACGAAAAAATGCATAAATGGTTTTTAAAAGGGATAAAGAAATTTCATCCTGTTTTAAAAGCTCAACTTGAAAAGGATGCATATACATATAAATTCCTTTTGAACAATGGTGAATATGTAATAGAAGAGGAACCGTCAAATTATTTTTGGGGCTATAAAAGTCATGCTGATTTAATGTTTATGAAAGAACGAATGGATTCGTTACGTTTCACAAGTCCTTGGGTAGCATTCTTTGTTCGATATACTATTGCAGAAATAATGCACGATGCTATCTGGGTGCAAAAAACTCACAATATGATTCCTATTCTCCAAGAATTAGATAAACAAGTAAAAGAAGATATAAAACAAGGTAAAAAAGTGGTTTTACTGGGATATTCTGCGGGAACATTTATCACAATGGAATATATGTATAGCAAAGCTCCATACATTAATATTGCTGAATGGTTTAGTGATAAAAATCTTGACGAAGATTTAAAGACTTTAATAAAAAATAATCCGAGAAAAAATACTTGTGTAATGGCTTTTGTGGGTTCAAATCTTACTATGGCAGATCCGTTAGGACACATAAAAGTTAACAGCAACAAACAGGAATTCATAGATGCTTATAAAAATATGGATGCTTTTACCGACAAATATTGTGTTCCAGAAAATTCTGTTTTGGGAATTATAAATTACGCAAGTCCTATTCCTTTATTTTATTCGGATACGGCTGAAGAAGATGTTGATATCTCAAAATTTTACAGATCATTGTATAAATATTTAATTGAACATGATTTCTTCTTCTTAACGGCAAATTATGCGGATGATCCTTTAGGTTTTCCAAACGGTGCAAATCATACCAATGATGATATTAAGGCTTTTGCCGGTTTAGAATTTGATAATGAAGAAGGTTTTATGTATGACTATTCAAAGAAAATAAGCGGCAGAACTTTTGTAGGTGCTCATACATCATACTGGAATTCTAAAAAGCGTTTTGCAAAAACAATAGTAAAAGGTTATACAGAAGGCCATAAATTCCAATATGATCCGGATACAATAGCCAAACGTTATGAAAAATTACAAAAACAAAATAAAAACAAATAATAATATAGATTTATTTTAATTTAAAACAATTATCAACAATAATCAATTCATAAAGCTTTTTATTTTCAATGGCATTATTATAAAGAATCCTGTTTTGTGGTGCTTGTAAACTTAAATGTCTAGGTCTTTTCTTTGAAGTAAGTTCTTTTGTATATGTATAAAGAGTAATCTTATCTTTTCTGTTGTTTGTAATTTCTTTTATTATGTCAAAGTATTTAGAATAAAGATCTGTTTTAACATTATCACCACAAGCAACAAGGATATCAGAACTTGAGATTAGTATTTGCTTTATAAATTGAGAATTTAACTCATTATTTTTTTTAAAAGATTTATCACTTTTACAATATTCATTTGCTTCTTTACTATTACCTTCTATATAAGAAAATGTGTTTAAAACAATTGCCTGCTTGTAACCCAACGCATTTGCAAGAACAATAAGGTTTCTTATTGTTTGGTCAAATCTTGATTTTACATTTTTCTTATTAATAACATCATCAGGGAACGTATTAGAAGGATTCATAAGTAATGTCGTTAAAGATTTATTTCCACTATTATTTGGAAATTCTATGAGTAAGCAATATCTGTTTTCTAGAGTAGAATCATATATTCCGTATCCGTTTACGTTATATATATTTTTTTTAGTATTCAAATATTCTTCATCAGTAATTGGTTTAGACCACTTAAATGAACCTTTTCCTAATTTATTTATTGCTTTTAATATATTATCTTTATTCATAAAATTCGCTCATTACTCTTTTCTAGGAATTCTAACATAAAATTTCTTATTTTATAATAGAAAGAATAAAATACCGGATTTTTAAAATTACTCTCAAGGATATATTTTGCAAAGTTACTATCTATAATTATCAAATCAAAACAAAACCAAAAGTTTGAATTTATAAACTCTCGGTTTTTAAAATTAAAATATCATTTACTTCTTACAGTTCCATAATTTTATGTTGTTCAATGTTCAAATACCCTTCAGGACAATGAGTTGAACAATAAATTGTTTTGTTTTCTTTAATAAAATCACGAACTCTGTTAAGCGTTTCTCTTGCTTTATCCTTATCTTCAAAAATTCTTGATAATTCATTAGCTTTAAGTGCTGCATCACAATATGTTACATCACCATGAAACATATAATAAATATCACCGTCTTGAAGAATTGAAACGGAATTGCCTTTTGTATGACCTTCTGCTTTTACCATAACAAGAGTATCTGTTATGCGTTGAGATTCAGGGAAATTTTTAAATGCTCCGTCTGTGAATTTTACTCTTACAACATTATCACCTGTAAGTTTCATATTATCTGCTTCTGTTTCAGATATATAAATTTTAGCATTCGGAAACATTCTTAATTCGCCTGTGTGATCCGGATGTTTGTGTGTTACAACTATTTTTGTCACATCTTCAACTTTATATCCTGTTGCTTCAAACGCTTCTTTAAATGTTGCAACTTTTTCACCCATATATAACGGCATATTAGGATTATCTTTTGAAAATTCAGGTGTTTCGTTTGGCATACCTGTATCAGATAAAATAACTTCATTTCCGTCATCAATTAAGAAATTCTGCAAACTTGAAGCATATTTAATATCCTCACAATTTTCTTTATCACGAGTTCCGCCAAAAGCAAAAGCCTGTGTCATAAATCCACCATCATAATACTTTAATGGAATAACCTTTATCATACTTTCTCCTTATAATTGACCTATTAAATAATTATTTATACCAAATCTATCAATTAAGTCAAGTTGTTGTGATGTCCAAGCCATATCTCCTTCTTCATCAACATAATAATCTTTTAATAAATCAAAAGTTGCATAATCAAGAGTTTCGCCGTTAATATGAGAATCAAGAAGTTTCAAACCATCTTCTGAAACTTTATTATCTGCTTTTAAATATTCGTGTACATCACAAATTACAGGTGAAGTTTGACCGCATTCGTGTTTAACACAACCGCCCAAGTCTAAAATTCTGTCTATGAATTTAGAAACCCATTCTCTTTCTTCTGTTGCGTGGTCTATGTACTTTTTACCTAATTTAGTAAAGCCTTGTGAATTGAAAATTCTTCCGTGAATTTCGTGGCTTAATGCTTATGAACTTAATTCTTTTACAAAAAATTGTAAAGACTCAATAGTTTTTTCTTTGTTTGACATTGTTTTTCTCCTATATAAAATTACCAACACCATGCTTAATTATATTGGTTAAGGAAGTAAAATCAATTGCCAAAAGGCTTTGAATGTGCAACAATTGCACAAATTGATAAAAATGTGCAAAAAAATTTATATCAAATACTTATGCAGAATATATGGCATAGAATTTACATAGTATTGGGCAAGTTTTTCTACACTAATCGGCATACCGTTTTTAGTCCACTCAATGC
The DNA here is from genome assembly GCA_902803265.1 of uncultured bacterium. Lineage (GTDB taxonomy): Bacteria > Cyanobacteriota > Vampirovibrionia > Gastranaerophilales > Gastranaerophilaceae > UBA791. The sequence continues at coordinate 8,911 of CADCPD010000026.1, forward strand.
CATAAGCCCAAATACCAAAAGTGTATATTTTAAGTGCAATTTTTTCTTCTTCTGTTAGTTCTTTAATTTCTGTTTTTAACTTTATAAAATCTTCAAAGGTACTGCTTGCAGTTAATTTCATTGCCTTTATAGGTGAACTTGAATAATCAAAGACATGGAAAGCGTTTCTGTAATAATCATAGTTATTAACTATTGCCATAATTGCCCTATGCATAAGTTCAAGCCAAGATAAATCTTTGTTTTCGGCATTAAAAACTTTGCTTAAATTAAGAGAATACTCAAACAAAACAAGTTCAGCTTTATCCTGAAAATTATGGTATAAAGTCCTTTTTGATAAACCGCAATTATCTGTAATATCTTTAATCGTGATTTTATCAATAGGTTTTGTTTGGGCAAGTTCCTTTAATGACTTTGCCAATAATTCTTTTGTTGATAATCTTTCTATCAAAACCTTTACCTCATCTTTGTTTGATGATAACATAAACAAAATGCAACTTCTCGAACTCGTAAAAACTAATAATAGCAATAAAAAAGAGGACATAATGTCCTCTTTTTAATATGGTGGGCACAGAGAGACTGTCTTGCTGCGCTCGCGTTAGACGTGCCTTCGTTTGAGCCTTAACAAGTCCTGCGGACAGCTTGCCAAAGGCTCAAAGCTCCGCACTTTGCTCGCTTGCGTTCGAACTCTTGACAAGGCTTTGCCTTGTGGAGTTCTCGTCTAATTTAAGGTCAATAAAAAAAGAGCCTTTCGGCTCTTTTTTAAGATTTGGGCCCCGAGAGACTCGAACTCTCACACATCGCTGCGCTAGATCCTAAGTCTAGTGCGTCTACCAATTTCGCCAGAGGCCCATTTGATTTATTTAATTGTCAAAGTTTTATTTTTTATTTTTTGTTTTATTGTCAATTCCTTTTGACAATTGGTGCGTCTACCACCTCTCAAAAAACGATACTCAATCGTTTTTTTCGGCAGAGTGCCAGAGGCCCATTTGATTTTATTTAATTGTCAAAGTTTTATTTTTTATTTTTTGTTTTATAGTCAATTCCTTTTGACAATTGGTGCGTCTACCACCTCTCAAAAAACGATACTTAATCGTTTTTTTTGGCAGAGTGCCAGAGACCCATCAAATTTTATTTAATTGTCAAAGTTTTAAATACTTTTAACTGATTAAAACTTTCGTATACCCATTCTAATATACTATAAAAATTTTGTCAATTTATTCTATATCCTTGAAAATTAATTTAAAAATGTTTAAAGACCTGCTCGAAACAGAGCAGGTCGCGTTTGCTAAGGGGGATAATGTATTTATTTTTATATTTTATTTCTGGAATATAAAGATATATTCATGCTGGAAGATATTAAATCCGCCTGCAAGAGCTCTATATCTCCATAAATTTGCGGTTCTGCCTTTGGCTCTTTCGTTACCTTGAATATCTTTTACAATAGTTGCTTTTAACTTCATTCCAAGTTTTTGCATTCTTTCCATACATTTAAAGCCTAACGGCTGAACTTCAGAATTTTTATAACTGTCACCTATAATAAGTGCAGCAAATCTGTCTTTCTCTAATAAGTCATAACCGTTTTTAGCTACTTTTTCAAACAAATCATAAAATTCTTCAGTTGATGAACAATTCGACAAATCTTCTTTTTTATCTGAAAATTTAATAATATCATCATATGGTGGATGAAGAATTAGGAATTGAGCCTTCTTCTTACCCATAATTTCAAGTCTTGCTTTAACTTTCTCCATCGTGTCTTTCGACGTAGAATCACCACAAATAATGTTCACATCGGTTACAAGCTGTTTTGGTGTAAATTTCTTACTTACACTATCAACAAGTTCTTGTTTCAATTCTACGCCAATGCAGCGTCTTTCCATATTTACAGCTTCAATTCCGGATGTTCCGGACCCAAAAAATAAATCTATAACAACATCATTTTTCTTTGTATATCTTTGATAAAACTGTTGCGCAAGTTGAGGAATATAATTCCCATGATAATCATTTGAATGACCGTGTTCTTTTAACCTTGCAGGAAACTGCCAAAATGTATCTGTTTTAACATCAGGATAATCTTTCCAGTTTTTTAAATTAATATCATTATAAGCAGTTGTTTTAATGGGGTTTGTCTGAACAACTTTTAAGTCAGTTTGCTTTTCTTCAACGTGGGTTTGTTTTGTATTTGCTCTCATAATACGAGTATTTTAAACTTTGTTTTAAAATAAAAAATCACATATTTATATGAATTTGTGCTAAAATTTTCCTATGAAAAGAATTCACCAACTATCAAAACACGTTATAAATCAAATTGCAGCAGGAGAAGTTATCGAAAGACCATATTCTGTTGTCAAAGAGCTTGTTGAAAATTCAATAGATGCCGGTGCAACAAAAATTAGCATAGAAATTTCAAATGAATGCCGAA